>NZ_JAUBUG010000102.1:0-19110 GCF_036705345.1 Microcoleus sp. B3-D2 | reverse complement strand
TTGTCGGTATGATCGAATCAATGACGTGGCGATCGGCTAGCTCACTCTTTTAAGATACAAGGGGCGGGTTCACCAACAATCTCTAATTGGCACTCCAAATATCTATAAACCCGCCCCCACCCAACCAATAACCTCAACCAACCCTTAAATTTCATCAATTATTTAACATCTCGGTGGGGTGGGGGCGGGTTTGATAATTTGTCGATTGGTGGCAAATATTTGGGTGAACCAGCCCCTACCGAAATTATGTATATTTAACCGGATTTGCTATCACTCCTGAAATTTTTTTAAAGCGCTAACGCACTAGAGGAAAAATGAAAAAGAGCAAAAAAGCAAAGAAGAGTACACACAGCCAAGATAGCCAGGAAGGGAGAGCGGAAGCTTCCACTACACGAAAACCCCTGTTTCTGATGTACGAGGAGCCCGCAGAGTTGTGGCGGTATGCAGCACGGCAATCGACCGCATTGTTGTCCCACGAACCACCACGCAGCACACGGTAATCATTTCCGCCAGTTTCCCAGGAACTACCATCAGAGGGTGCGCCGTTATAATTTCCATGTCCAGGATCAGCACACCATTCCCAAACATTTCCGTGCATATCGTATAAACCAAAGGCATTCGGCGGAAAACTCCCCACTGGTGTTGTTTCTTCGCGATAAAGTCCTCTGGGTGCCCAGCCGTAGGGAACATTGCCATCATAATTAACTAAATCTGGGGTAATTGTTGGACCAAAGTGAAAAGCTGTAGTTGTACCTGCCCGACAAGCATATTCCCATTCCGCCTCACTCGGCAAACGATAGTTTTTTCCGGTTTTCTTTGATAGCTTCTGACAAAAACTTACGGCCTGATACCATGCTACATTTTCTACAGGCCACTTCGCACCTTTAAAATGAGAAGGGTTATATCCCATCACCGCTTGCCATTGTTCTTGGGTAATGGGATATTTTCCGATATAAAATGGTTGGGCAAAAGTGACCTGATGTTGCGGGCGTTCATTATCATTACCTTCTCCCGACGGTGAACCCATCATAAAACTACCCGCTGGGATCTGCACCATTTCCAGCTTAATTCCATTGCCTAAATCTTCGTCTTGTTGATAAGCTTCCCCCGACTCCTTACTATTTTGTTTCCCATTCTTGTCTACCTTAATGATTTCAAAAGTAAATGGTTTATTTTTGCTAGGTTCGGCTTCCTGATGCAAAGATTTCGCTGCGGCTTCCCGCTGTTGACGTTCTCTTGCTTCGGCTTCCCGGCGCAAACGTTCGGCTTCCTCTTCCCGCTGCTGACGTTCCCTTTCTTTGGCTTCCCGGCGCAAACGCTCGGCTTCGCCTTCCGGCTGGAGAGCCAAAGCCTCCACTATACGAAAACCAGAGAGCCAGTTCGACAGGCCCGCAGTATGATAGCCGCGGGTGGCAGTACGGCAAGTGGCTGCAGAGGCGGCCCACGAACCACCACGCCGCACTCGGTCATAACTATTATCTCCGCCAGTTTCCCAGGAACTACCATCAGATGGTGCGCCGTTATAATAGCCATGCCAAGGATCAGCACACCATTCGCCAACATTTCCGTGCATATCGTATAAACCAAAGGCATTCGGCGGAAAACTCCCCACTGGTGTTGTTTCTTCGCGATAAAGTCCTCTGGGTGCCCAGCCGTAGGGAACATTGCCATCATAATTAACTAAATCGGGGGTAATTGTTAGACCAAAGTGAAAAGGTGTTGTTGTACCTGCGCGACAAGCATATTCCCATTCCGCCTCACTTGGCAAACGATAGTTTTTCCCGGTTTTCTTCGATAGCTTCTGACAAAAACTTACAGCATCATTCCACGATACCTTTTCTACAGGACGCTTCGCACCTTTAAAACCAGAAGGGTTATTTCCCATGACTGCTTGCCATTGTTCTTGAGTAATGGCATATTTCCCTAAATAGAATGGTTGGGCAAAAGTAACTTGATGTGGTGGACGTGCATAATCATTACCTTCTTCCAACGGTGAACCCATCATAAAGCTACCCGCTGGGATATACACCATTTCCAGCTTAATTCCATTGCCTAAATCTTCGTCTTTCTGATAAGCTTTCCCCGACTGCTTGCTACTTCGTTTTCCATTCTTGTCCACCGTAATGATTTCAAAAGTAAATTCTTTACCTTTGCTCGCTTTTTCCTCCCGGCGCAAACGTTCGGCTTCGGCTTTCCGCTGTTGACGTTCGCTTTCTTCTGGTTCCCGCCGTTGAATCTTTACTTCCGCTTCCTGGTTTCTATCCTTTAATACACCCAACGCAACATCGCGAGTGTGCGAAACACCTGGTAAACTCGGATTGAGTTGCAAGGCCAGATTAAAATCTTTAACTGCCTGTTCTAACTGTCCTAACTTCTGATAAACTAAGCCGCGATGGTGGTAAACATCAGCGTCATTGGGATTAAGTTGCAACACCCGATCGAAATCTGCGACCGCTCCCTGATACTCACCAATTTGATCGTAAGCCAAAGCGCGCTGAAAATTCGCGTCTAAGCGAGAACTATCTAACTGTAAAACTTGAGAAAAATCTGTAATAGCCGAGGAATATTCCCCATTGTTTGCTCGTTGTAAACCCCGTTGCCAACAAGACTCAATGACGCTTAGTTGTAAATCCGCCCCAAAACCTTGCAAACATTGATTTAGCTTGGTTACATAGGGCAAATCATCAATGGTTAAAGCCGCAGCCAAAGCATTTAATAACTGACTTTGTTCTGGAATCGGCAAACCATGCAGCTTTAACCAATCTTGGACAGACAAATATAACTGTGCTGCGGCCCACTGCTTGTCTACCAAACTCAACAGAGATACAGCTAAATCCAAACGCAAATCAGGAATTAATGCCGACTCTTCTTCAGCCAAGTTGTCATATAATGCCTGATAATAACCCACGGCAATTTCTATGACAGTCTGCTGTTCCTCTGCGGGCATTTTTGCCAACATTTCCGGGAGTAACTGCGGCAATAAAGGTGTTTTTCGCTCATCTGGAGGCAGAAACATCAGACAATATTCATCAACAATTAACCCCGCGATTAAAGCATGGAGTATTCCGATAAATTCTGCCAAATCATTGTAATCATTTTTGTGCAAATGATAAGGGCGATGAATTTCGTTTAAATCTTCTCCTTCCTCTAGGGCACCGCGTTCAATTTCCGAAATTCGTAAATTTTGCTGATAGCCTTGAACTGTTTCCTCACCATAACGGCTATCAAAATCAGCCACAGGCTTACCAGAGTCAATATACGCTTGTCGTTTCCCTTGCCAATTCACAGCCCGTTGTTTGGCACAATCATACAATACCTCAACCCAAGGTAATTGATGAATTGGGGTTTGGTAACGATATTTTTTGAAATTAATATGCCAAAAGCCAAAGCGCAAATAAAAGTCATCGGGCGTGGCGGATGAGTCTAAAATGAGTGTGGGAATTACCCGCAAACCTGCAAATAAGTTTTCCGCCGCCGCTTCTTCCCGAAAAACATTACTCCGCCAATAACCGCCCATAAATTGCACTGGCCGGCCCTCGGTGATATACTTGTCTAGGAAGTTTCGCAGATAATTGCTTAAAAATTCCTCAGATACCGGAAAGTTTTGATTTGGTTTAGCAGCATCGTGAGTCAAGACTGGCGGTGATAAGAAAACTCGTAAAATGGGTGTATCTTCGGGGTTGATGTTGGCAATAAGGTTTTCGGCGGTGACTAAAATTGGGGAATTTTCTAAGTTTTTTTGTTTGACAATGGTGGCAATTGCTGTTTCGCGATTTGCCTGAGCAATCTCTCGTGCTAAAAGAGCATCTAACTGTTTTAATTCTAGTTGGAGTTGACGCTGTTCGGCGATGCAGAATTTTTGCAATTCGGCGCGCAATACTTCTAGTTGGGCGCTGTGTTCGCGGTTGAGTTGGCCTTCATTGGCTTGAAAATCCCAATTTAATTGCGCTAATTTATCTTGTAACTCGCGGTTAAGCATACCTTCATGGCCTTGAAAAGCAATATTCATTTCTGCGAGGTATTGCTGTAAACCTCGGTTTAATTCGCCTTGTTCCCTTGTGACATCAAGGGTGGCTTGATGTTGCAAGGCTTGGAGAATAGAAATATTTTCTTGTAGCTTTATTTGTTTGTTAGCGTTTTCTGAATTAATCTTGGCAATACAAATCGCAGTGTCTGCATTGATGTTAGCAATAGAGAGGGCGGTTTCAGCTTGGATATCTGCTTGATATTTTGTCGAAAAAAGTTTCGCATTAGCATCATCTCTAATCTGAACCAAAACACTTTTTTTTCCTGGCAATGCTTTCGTCATAAAAAAATGCTCCTATTTTGTAGGGTTAAGGTTTGAGCAACCAGATATTGATGGAATCTAAGCGTTATTTGGGGCTGTTGCTGGGGTGGGGGCGGGTTTATTCAGATGATTGGTGGGTGGCAAAATTGAGCGCTGAACCCGTCCTTACGGATTTTATTGAAGATTATACCAATAATTTTACCATTCATGCAGGGGCGGGTTCATCCACATATTTGCTACCCATCGACAAACGATCAAAACCCGCCCCCACCCCTCTTTGGGATTTTTAATGGCGACGCACCCTAGGACTGCTTGATTAAAGTGAGAGAGGGGTGTTCCGAAGGACGATCGCCTACAATCTATAGGTGGTAAAGTTGTCAAAATTGCGATCATATCTCCTCGAACATGGAAAAACCGTCGAATATCCTGCTTAAACTCAGCCGCAGCTTATTTGCCGACACCGCCGCACAAGAAAAGTTTATTCATGCCGTCACCAATCCCCAAGCTTTTAATCCTGCTATCTTGTGGGTGCAACCAAAACCTACAGAAAACCCATTTGAGATCGAAATTCCAGTTGCTTGGCAACCAGAATTTGTAGATAGACTAGCCTTAGAATCCCAGCCGGGAAAACATTCCTTACATCAAGCAGGACATTACTACTGTCTCGACTTTTGCTCAATATTCGCAGCCTCCACATTGTTAACCATACCCCAGCCAGTCAAACTAATCTGAGATATGTGCGCCACCCCCGGAGGAAAAAGTATATTTTCCTGGAAAACATTAAACCCAGAATTGCTGTTGTGCAACGAAGTCATAGGCAAACGCATGGGAATGCTGATCTCTAATTTAAGACGCTGCCAAATTAACCCATCCGCCGCCGCCAACGTCGATTCAAAAATACTTGCCGAAAAGATGCCACAAACGGCTAATTTAGTAATAGTAGACGCTCCTTGTACTGGTCAATCACTCTTAGCAAAAGGAGACAAAGCACCCGGCTGCTTTCATAATGTCACCATCAACAGCAATGCCAACCGCCAAAAAATAATTTTAGCCAATTCTGCTAAAATTGTAGCGCCGCAAGGTTATCTTGCATACATGACCTGCACTTATTCAACCGCATAAAATGAACAAGTCAGCGAATGGCTGTTAAACAAATTCCCCGAATTTGGGCCAGTCACTGTTCCTCATTTAGAAAAATATCGATCGCACCTGACAGAAATTCCTTGCTATCGGATGTGGCCGCAAGATAGACTAGGAGCAGGAGCTTTCACCGTTTTGTTTCAAAACACCTCGGATGGAGAGAGAAATCAGCTACGAGCAGATTTTCTAGATTTAGCTCGTTTTACCAACATCTAACTATCCGCGTCCATCCGCGTGCATCTGCCCTAAAAAAAATATTCTTCCATTAATCCAACTAACAAATGATTTTCTCCCAATTATCCAAAGCAATTAAAAGACCGCTCAAAATAGCCGTCGGCATTTTAATTACCTTAAATCTGCTCATACTAAGCGGCTGTCAAAACAGCACAACCCCAGCCTCAAAAAACGGCGAACCGATCGAACTCACACTGTGGCACGGCATCAATCCGCCGCCAAATCGCGACGTATTTCAAACCCTAACAGACAAATTCAACAAAACTCATCCCAACATCCATATCAAACCAGTTTATATCGGCCAGCCCGACCAACAACTCCCAAAAATACTAACAGCAATAGTTGGAAATGCACCGCCGGATTTGCTTTGGAATGCTGCCACAATTTCAGGAAAACTAGCAGAACTAAACGCAATTGAACCCTTAGAAAACTGGCTCGACAAATCGCCCCGGAAAGCGGAAATCTACCCGGCACTCTTCGAGTCAATGGAACTCGGCGGACACACTTGGTCAGTTCCCCTAGCGACAAACAACGTCGCCATCTTTTACCGTCCCAGCTTATTTGCAGCAGCAGGAATCAAAAAAGTGCCGCAGAATTGGGCGCAATTAAAGCAAACAGCCCGATCGCTCACGCGAGACACCAACGGAGACGGCCGCACAGACCAACACGGCATAGTGCTCCCCCTAGGCAAGGGAGAATGGACAGTATTTACCTGGCTGCCATTCATGTTCAGCGCAGGCGGCGAACTCAAAGGCGAAATACCTCAAAGTCCTGTACCCCAAATAGATAATCCCGGTTCTCACGCCGCCTTAGAATTGTGGAGCGACTTGTTAAAAGAAGGTTCAGCAATATTGTCAGCACCCGAACGCGGTTACGAACTCGACAACTTCATCGCCGGGAAAGTCGCCATGCAAATCACCGGGCCGTGGACGCTAGCACAGTTGCAGCAAAGCGCGATCGACTACGCAGCAATGCCTTTACCGCTCCTCAAACGCCCCGCAGCCGTCGTAGGGGGTGAAAACCTATTTTTAATGAAAACCTCGCCAGAACGAGAGCGAGCAGCCCTAGTATTCTTAGAATACGTTATAGGTGAAGAATTCCAAACAGCATGGGCATTGGGAACAGGTTACTTGCCCATTAACTTAAAATCGAGACAGAGCCAAGCTTATCAAAGCTTTGTGGAAAAAAACCCTGTTTTGCGAGTATTTTTAGAACAAATGAACTCAGCCAGAGCGCGACCCATTATATCAGGTTACTCCCGCCTGTCAGAAAACCTCGGTCGCGCCATAGAGGCAACCCTTCTGGGCCGCAACCCCCAAGACGCCCTTAAAGAATCTCAAGAGCGTTTGACACTAACCTTAGATATTGCAACAGCCAAAGAGAAATAGACAATAAAAAATATTTTTTTGGCTGTTAGTTATCAGCTTTCACTGTATTCTCCCGAAAGACTTTAAACCTCGATTGATTGATGAAAAAGCTAGTGAAAATCACTCCCGCCTCCACTTATAATCAGAAACCGTGTTTCTGGTTCCACACTTACATAAAAGCAGAAATTTTACGTCGCTGTTATTGGTATTTTAGGTATTTTAAGTATTATTGAGTACGGTGCAAAATGTTAGGGTGAATTGGGTTGCGCTCGCCCGACACAAAAAGACACCCGCTGTCGCTAGGTAATAAATCTTTAATAAAAACCCAAAATTTATAAACCAATTGCTTAGCCATTAGAGATATATTTACAAAAAAGCAATACTCCCGAAATTCATGGGCAGATTTGATCGAACAAAAAAAACCGCTCCCTCAACGGCACCACAAAAAGTTAGCTCAAAAGCTTCTCCCACTACCTACCACCCATGACCTACCATCACCTAATAGAAACATTTTCTCTACCCTGTGCCTGTCCCGTGCCATCTACTGAGATCCCAACAACCGTCCACCTTTTCCCCAAACGACAATGCAGACAAAGTTCCTTAACGCAATCAAAGGACATTCCTGGCGGTACTTCCTCGCAGTAGGCGCGATCGCCCTGGTCTACTATTGGGCGTCGCAATTCGCAATTTCCACCCTCACCCTCAGTTCAGAAATTTACCCGATGTGGCCAGCAGCAGGAATTGCCCAAGTCGCCCTGCTGCTGTTTGGGCGGCAACTGTGGCCGGGAATCGCGCTCGGAGGCTTCCTGTTCAGCATGAGCGTACCGTCGGCCAACATAGGCACGGCATTGATTTCGGCAGCCGCCAGAACCCTGCAAGCGTGGACGGGAACTTATCTACTCCAGCGCATTAACTTTAGCGCCGGGCTCGATCGGCTCAAAGACGTTTTAGGAATAGTCGGACTAGCAGCCTTGGGCTCTACCCTGATCAACTCCACCATCGGCAGCATCCTCGTATGCCTGACCGGTTTATCTAGCTGGAGCGATTTGGGTACGATTTGGGGGACTTGGTGGGTGGGAGACGCTATGGGAATTTTGCTCGTCGCCCCGCTGCTGCTGACGTGGCAACAATTGCCCAGAGTCCCCAACCATCGTAAAAAGATAGCTGAACGAGCGATTTGGCTGCTGCTGCTACTAGCAGTCGGCTGGCTCGTCTTCTGCTCCCGCACCCGCGCCGCCTACGCCCGCTATCCCCTCGAATACTTACCATTTCCCCTAGTAGTTTGGGCTGCCTTTCGATTCGGCCAGCGCTACACGGCCCTCTCCAACTTCATCCTCTGCGGCTTCGCCATCTGGGGCATAGCCCGACGCAGCGGCCCCTTCCTCAAACACGCCAGCAGTATGCCCCAAGCACTGTTATCCCTGCAAGCCTTCATCGCCGTCATCGCCGTCACCGGCTTAGTCTTAGCCGCCACCGTCGCCGAACGCCACCAAGCAGAAGCTTCCCTGCGCGCCAGCGAAGCCAGCCTTGCCAACGCCCAGCGCATCGCCCAACTAGGCAACTGGGACTTAGACCGCAACACCCAGCAATTGCGGTGGTCAGAGGAAATTTATCGCATCCTGGGACAGCGGCCGGGAACTTTTGAACCCAGCCTGGAAGCCTTCTTGGAATACGTACACCCTGAAGACAGAGAATTAGTCAAAACCTTGATCGAAGCCGCTCTATTTCAGCAACAGCCTTACAGCATCGACTACAGGCTCATACTCCCCGACGGTAGCAACCGCACAGTCTACGAACAAGCCGCCGTCAACTCCCTATACATCAGCAGCACCGTCCAAGACATCACAGACAGAAAGCAAGCCGAAGCCGCCCTGCGTTCTTCAGAAGAAAGATTTTCCAAGGCTTTTCACGCCTCCCCAGTCGGCATCAGCATCTGCACCCTCACAGACGGATGCTTCCTCGATGCCAACGAAAGCTTTTTGCGCTCATTAGGCTGGCTGCGGCACGAATTTATCGGCCGCACTCCCAGCGACTTAAGAATGTTTGTCAATTCAGAAGACGGGGGGCGGCTCGCCCAGATTTTGGAATCACAAAATTCGATCAGCAATCAAGAAATCAAAATTCGCACCAAAGTCGGCGAAGTGCGCGACTGGCTGCTGTCAATGGAACTCATCGACCTCGGCAGCACTCAGTGCGTTTTAATCATGACCAGCGACATCACCGAACGCTTGCGTTCCGAAGAATTCCGCCGGGCCGCAGTAGCCGCCGAAGCTGCCAATCGCTCAAAAAGCATTTTTCTAGCCAACATGAGTCACGAACTCAGAACCCCCCTCAACGCCATCATCGGCTACAGCGAGCTCCTGCAAGAAGACGCCCGAGACCTCGGTGCCGAAGAATTCATTGACGACCTCCAGAGAATTAACACGGCCGGCCAGCACCTACTAGCGCTGATTAAAGATATTCTCGACTTGACCAAAATTGAAGCAGGCCGCATCGACTTCCACCTCGAAACCTTCACCATTTCAACTCTGGTTGAGCAAGTAGTAACCACGATCGGGCCGATGGCAGACAAAAATAGCAATATCCTAGAAATACAATGCCCCAAGGATATTGGCTCGATGCACACCGACTTGACTAAACTCCGGCAGTCTCTGCTCAACCTCCTCAGCAATGCCGCGAAATTTACTCGCTCCGGCGCGATTACCTTCGCCGTTACCCGATCCGTCGAAACCCGCGCCGACGCTGCAAAGAAAGCCAAAAGACTTGGAGCGTATAGAGGAGGTGGCCAAGCTGAAAATAGCTTGTCTCTGTTATCTTCCGGTCAAGATTGGATCTTTTTTACGGTCAAAGATACCGGCATTGGCATGAGTCCCGAACAGTTAGCCAGAATCTTTGAGCCTTTCACCCAAGCCGATTCCTCAACTACTAAGAAGTATGGCGGCACTGGTTTGGGGCTGACGATTACTAAGAAATTCTGCGAAATGATGGGGGGAGACATTACTGCATTCAGCGAGGTGGGCAAAGGTTCTACTTTTACCATTCGGCTGCCAGCTATTTTCAGCGACCTTTCGATCTCAACCGAAAAGTCTGACGAATAATATTTTTTTGACAGTTATTTTCGATGCCTGCAAATTTTCTTTGCCTCCGCCAGTTGCTAATTATTTCGCTAGCAGTTAGGGATATTTTGCAGATAATTTATCACACTATCAAGTCAGTCTTTTTCTTAGGCTTTTCTAATATAGAGGTAGAAGATTAGGTCGGGTTAGATAACCATAATTAATTTATGAGTAAGTACGAAAAACCCTTAAATCGTTTCCGCTGGCATGAGAATAATAATTTTTCCACTCCACTACAAGCGTAAGCGATCGTTTTTTGGAACCCACCTAGTTTTTGAGGGTAAGTTCACTCGGTCAATACTCCGGACAGTTTTTCTCTGCTCCAATGGCTTATTCTCGTTTGACTTTGAGCGACTTTGGATAATTAAATCAATGCCCTCTCCACCCGTGACTTGCATTTAATTTTACTTTTTTATTGTCCTTGTCCTGTAAAACTTGTAGTATCGTTACCAAAAGTTTTCGGACTATTGACTTGATAAGATGATATTATTATTTTTGAGGGTGCTGCCGACATTCCGAGGATTAGTTAGTTGACAACCCTTAAAAGTTCTGAAAATTAATATAATTAGCGCAGTTTGAAAGATTTTGGAGAGGAGACACGATCCCTCGGCTTCTCAATAAAACCTGTTATAGACTTCGATCGCGTACTTGTCCCCTAACCGTATACCTACGTATATATACTATTAATTAATAAAGATATACTGTAGAAAGTTGCCTACAAAGCGCCCGAAAATATGCACCCCCACCTCCAGCGCCAACTCGAACAGCTCGGTTTAGTCGGCGAGTCTCCCCCTCCCACTGCTGAGCAGTGGCAGCTTTTATTAGAGCAGGTAAGTTGTACCTATGACCGAGTTCAGAGTCAGCAAGAACTTCAGCAGGAAGATTGTTTTAACTTGCAGACGGTGGCGCTCAAGGATGTAACTGAGTCGCCCCAGTCCCCTCAAGACTCTCCAACAGCTTCAGAATTCGATCGACTGCGGGCGAGTGTCAACAGTTTGGGGGCGGGATTGTGTATCCTTGACGCGAAGGGCTGTGTAATTTCAGTGAATCCAGAGGCCGAACGGTTGCTGGGGTGGCGAGAGTCGGAACTTGCAGGCGTTTCCCTGCTAGAGCGCATCGGGAAGCAAAAGAAAGGCAACAAATCCCAAGTTTTGACGGCTCCGAAACAGTTGCCAAGCAAGAGTGAAGATAGGCCGATCGCACCTACACTAGATTTACAAGAGGCGATCGCTTCCTGTCAACCTTGCAACAATTGGGACGACGAGTTTTTGTGTCGCGACGGCAAGATGTTACCAGTTTCCTATTTTTTCCATCCCGCAGTTGAGCGCGGCGAAATATCAGTCTTGGTGTTTTTTGACACTAGAGAACACAAGCAATGGCTCTCGATACTGCAAGCAGTTCTAAAATCTACAGATGCAGGAATTCTGGCGGTTGACAGAAACGGCAATATATGTAATTATAATCAGAAATTTCTAGAGATGTGGGGTTTGTCCGCCAGCCAAGGAAAGTTGAGCCGATCGACCTTCGCCACACTCAAAAACACAATCAAAACAGGATTCCCCTTCGACAGGGAACAATTAAAATACCCGCAACGATTTCTCCAAAACGTGATCAAAGTGTCGGCAGATTCAGATACTCAAATCAGCGAATTATTAGAATTTAAAGACGGAAAAATTCTTGAATTAAATTCGTTGCCATCAAAAGTCGGAGCGAAAACAGTCGGTAGAGTCTGGAGCTTTCGAGACGTTACCAAACTAAAAAAAATAGAAGAATCTTTGCAGTATAGAATAGAATTCGCTCAGTTGATTGCCCGTTTGTCAACCAATTTCATCAGTCAGCCCTTATCAGAAATAGACAAAGGCATCGATCGAACCCTGGAAGCGATAGCCACCTTGAGCGGGTTTGACCGCAGTTACATCTACCTGTTATCAGAAGACAAAACCCGCGCCGACAAAAGCTACGAGTGGTGCGGCGAAAGCATTCCGGCAGTCAAAGACAGCACCTACGAACAAATAGACATCGCACAAATCCCTTGGATCGCAGAAAAACTCGATCGCGCGGAATGCCTCTATATTCCAGAAATCGGCGAACTCCCGCCTCCAGCCAAAGCCGAAATTGGCTATTTTATCGGTCAAAATCCAGCCGAATTCCAGACCAACTCCCCATCCCAAACAGTCAATCAAACAGCAACCGCCTCAATACCTTGGATTGGCGCTTCCCTAAATAATTTAGAATTAAAAAAACAGCTACAAAATATTCAATCGATGATAATTATTCCCCTAATTTGTAATAAAAACCTAGTAGGATTTCTCGGATTCGATGGCTTAAAGCAAACAGCAGGTCGAGCAACCGAAATATCCACACAGCTAAAAATGGTAGGAGAAATGCTCGCCAATGTCCTAGAGCGCAAGCGAGCAGAAGCAGCCTTGAGACAATCCGAAACAAAATACCGCAGCATCTTTGAAAACGCAGTCGAAGGCATATTCCAGACAACGCCTTCAGGACACTACCTCAGCGGCAATCGCGCACTAGCCAGAATTTACGGCTACGAATCCTGTACCCAAATGCTCGCCGAACTCACCGATATCAACCGTCAATTTTACATTGACCCCCATCGGCGCGCCGAGTTTATGGCCCAATTGCGCGCGCGCCGCCAAGTGTCAAAATTTGAGTCCCAAATATACCGCCGAGACGGTAGCAAGATCTGGATTTCCGAAAACGCGCGCAGCATCTGCGACGAAAACGGCAGGGTTTTGTACTACGAAGGCACAGTCCAAGACATCACCGATCGCAAACAGGCAGAATCCGCCATGCAGTTGGCCCTAGAAGCAGCAGAATCAGCCAACCGGGCAAAAAGCACATTTCTCGCCAACATGAGCCACGAACTTCGCACACCCCTCAACGCCATCATCGGCTACAGCGAAATGCTTCAAGAAGAAGCCGAAGAATTGGGCAGTTGCGAATCGGTTCCCGACCTCGAAAAAATCTGCAGCGCCGGCAAACACCTGCTGTCTCTGATTGACGACATCCTAGATATTTCTAAAATTGAAGCAGGCCGAATGGATCTCTACTTAGAAACCTTCGAGATCCATACCTTAATTGAAAGTGCTGTTGCCACGGCGAGGCCGCTGGTAGATAAAAACGGTAACACCCTAGAAGTGTACTGTCCAGACAACCTCGATACCATGCACGCGGACATGACCAAAGTGCGGCAAGTGCTGCTTAATTTGCTCAGCAACGCTGCCAAGTTCACACAAAACGGGAGAATTGCGATCGGAGTGGAAAGAATTAAAAATGAACAATTAAAAAGGAAAAATCAAGAGGAATCTTCCCAAATTTTAATTTCCAACTCCGAATTTTTAAGTTTCCGCGTCGCCGACACCGGCATCGGCATGACACAAGAGCAATTGGAGCGAGTTTTCCAACCTTTCACCCAAGCTGATGCCTCGACTACCCGCGAGTACGGTGGCACCGGTTTGGGACTAGCAATCAGCCAGCGCTTCTGTCAGATGATGGGTGGCAGCATTGAGGTCAGCAGCACCTTGGGCGCAGGCTCTACTTTCACCGTGCTCTTGCCCAAAGCCATCAAACAGCCGGAAATCCCCAACAAAGTCCACGACAGCACTAGCCATCCCGACGCCCCCGCTGTCGGCACGGTGCTGGTAGTGGACGACGACCCGATCTCGCGGGATTTAATCCAGCGCGCCCTCAGTCGCCAAGGACTGCACATAGAAGTCGCCGGCAGTGGCGAGCAAGCTCTCCGGCTCGCTAAGCAACTACGGCCAGACGCCATTACCCTGGACGTGATAATGCCCGGAATGGACGGCTGGGCGGTACTCTCAGCACTGAAGGCCGATCCAGACCTTGCCGAAATTCCCGTAATCCTGCTATCCTTTGTGGGCAACAAAAGCCTCGGCTTTGCATTGGGTGCCTCGGACTACCTCACCAAACCAGTGGACGGCAAACGGCTGGCTGCCTTGTTGAACAAGTACCGACGCGACCAAGACGGCGTTGCAAGTAACAATTTGACCTGTCAGATTCTAATTGTGGAAGACGACGTTGCCACGCGCGAAATACTGCGATGCGTACTAGAAACACAAGGCTGGGCAGTAACGGAAGCTGACAGCGGACGCGCTGCTCTCGATCGGCTAAAAGTTGCTCGCCCGCACCTGATATTACTGGATTTGACGCTGCCAGAAATGGATGGTTTTGAGTTGATCGGGGAACTTCGCAAATCCCATTCGGGAGATCCTATACCGATTGTGGTAATCACGGGGAAAGACCTGACACCGGCCGAAAGCCAGCAACTAAACGGCTACGTCGAGCGGGTGCTACAAAAGGGAGTCTACAGTTGCGATACTTTGTTGCGCGATGTTCGCTCTATAGTCAATGACAGGTTCGATCGCAGGTACGACTCGAAAGGCAAGGAGAACACCAATGGCTAAAATCCTGTTGGTCGAAGATAACGAAATGAACAGGGATATGCTTTCCAGGCGTCTGGCCCGCAAGGGACACGAGGTCTTTATTGCTGTTGACGGTGCTGAGGGAGTGTCGATGGCGCTCGCCAAAGTACCCGATTTGATTCTGATGGATATGAGCCTGCCGGTTCTCGACGGCTGGCAAGCAACGCAGCAAATTAAGGCGGCTCCTGAAACTAGCAGGATTCCGGTGATTGCGCTGACGGCTCACGCAATGGCGGGCGATCGTGAAAAGTGTCTTGCGGCCGGCTGCAATGACTACGACACTAAACCGGTCGAGTTTCCCAGACTTTTGGGTAAAATTGAAACGCTTCTCAAAGAGGCCATGACATGAAAGGTGATGAGGGCAGCGTGCTGGTTGTTGACGACAATGAGGTAAACCGCGATTTGCTGGCCCGCCGACTTCAGCGTCAAGGCCATGTGGTGACTGTTGCTGAAGATGGTCTCCAAGCTCTGGAAATGTTGCGAAGCGATCCTTTTGATTTGGTTCTCTTAGACATTATGATGCCGCAAATGAACGGCTATCAGGTGCTCGAAAGTCTGAAGGCGGACGAGAATTTGCGCTACATCCCGGTGATTATGATTTCGGCGGTGGACGATATCGACAGTATCGTCCGGTGTATAGAGTTGGGGGCGGAGGATTATCTTTCTAAACCGTTCAATCCGGTATTGCTCAAGGCTCGAATTAGCGCTTGTCTGGAAAAGAAGCGGCTGCGGGATAAGGAACAGGCGTATTTACATGAGTTGGCCCAGGAAAAGGAAAAGTCCGAGCGTTTGCTGTTAAATATTTTACCGAAGGCGATCGCGCAGCGCCTCAAACACGGGGAAATTACGATCGCAGACAGTTTCGCTGAGGTAACAGTGATGTTTGCCGATTTAGTCGGTTTTACTAAGCTTTCGTCTCATTTATCGCCGGCCCAATTGGTGGAGTTGCTCAACGAGATTTTTTCGGCTTTTGACGAGTTGGCCGAGCGCTACGGACTTGAGAAAATTAAGACGATCGGCGATGCTTATATGGTTGTTGGCGGTTTGCCGACGCCCAGCGACGACCACGCCGAGTCGATCGCCGAAATGGCGCTGGAAATTCAAGCAGCAATGACTAAGATACATACCAAGGGAGGTCAGCCGCTCAGCATCCGCATCGGCATCCACACAGGCCCGGTAGAAGCTGGGGTAATCGGTACTAAAAAATTTACTTACGATTTGTGGGGAGATACGGTAAATACAGCTTCCCGGATGGAATCTCAAGGCGTCGCCGGCAGCATTCAGGTGACAGTTGCTACCTACGAACGCCTGCGGGATAAGTACGTTTTTGAGGAGCGCGGCGTGATTCCAGTGAAGGGGAAAGGCGATATGATGACTTATCTGCTTATGGGCCGAAACGCTTAATTAATCATTGGGCATTGGGCATTGGGCATTGGGCATCGGGTATCGGTAACTAATATCAACAGTCAACAGTCAACAGTCAACAAATGAACGTAAATTCTAACCTTTTAATGTACGCCCAATGGGCGGGAATTCTAACAGTAGCCTTGGCTATTCTAACTGTTATAGCATTTATCTTCAAATGGGGTTTTCGCTTCCGATTGGTAGGAGTGACAAGCTTTATGGGAGTAATTGCTGCGAGTATATTTGGTCTGGGTTTGGGACTGTTTTCCCGCACAGAAATTCCCGGTGCAGTTCGCTATTCTTTAGTTTACGATACAGGCGGCGCTCAAACAGTAGTTACTGTGCCGCCTACGATCACGGAATCGGAATTAGAAGCAACGATGCAGCAAGCGGCTGCCGATTTGTACTCTCCAGGGCGCTCTGGGCGGGGCAGAGACTACATGACCATCCGGGTTCGTACAGTTGTACATCCTGAACCTGGGCTGTCGCAGCCGCTGTTTTTGGGCGAAGTGAGGCGATCGCTCGCGACTCGATATGACGACAAAATGGCGATCGAAATCTTCCCAGAAAAAGTTGCTATTCTGAAAAAATATCAAGCTTAAAAGTAGTGATTGTTGGGTGCGCCATGTGCACCCAGCCTTTTGCATAGATTCGATCGCTCTTCTTATAATTATCTGGGTTTATCCGTGTTCATCTGCCTTAAATCTGCGGTCGATCCTATAAAAAACCAAAAATACTAAAAAAAATTTATGACTCAAAATACAGAAAAACTACTAAAAGACCTCTACAACGCCTTTAACCCATCTTCTCCTTTACCAGCAGGCGACCCGCAATATGTTGACTGTGGGGAAGTGCGAGGAGATGACAATATTACCCTAGACTTGGGCCTCAACATTGAGCGTTAAGAACCGATGACTTGCCAGTTGTATGCAGGACATCGCGGTGCTGGAAAATCAACGGAATTGCTGCGGCTACAGCAACACTTGAACAACAAAGGTTATTTTGTAGTTTATTTCGCGGCTGACGCGGAAGATATCAATCCCGAAGATACTGAATATACAGATATTTTGCTAGCTTGCACCAGACACTTATTAGAAGCAATTAAAGAGGCTGACTCCAAGCCTTTGCTCAATTGGATGAAAGACCGGTGGGACGATTTAAAAGATTTAGGGCTAACAGAAATATCTTTTGAAAAATTGAGCTTAGAGGCGCAAATTAGTCAGTTTGCCAAGTTGACGGCGAATGTGAGAACTCAACCGAGTCTGCGCCACAAAATCCGAGAAAAAGTTGAACCCCAAACACAAACGCTGATTGATGCGCTAAATGAGTTTATTGGCGACGCTAAAAAAAAGTTGCCCACTAAATATTCGCAACTGGTAGCGATTGCCGATAATTTAGACCGGATTGTGCCATTTTCTGCGGCAGACGCAGGAGGACGCAGCAATCTAGACCAAATTTTCTTAGACCGCAGCGAACAACTCCAAGCTTTAGATTGTCACGTCGTTTACACTGTACCGATTTCCATGGTGCATTCTAACCGCGCTGCTGATTTAAGCGATAAGTACAATACTCCGCAAGTGCTGCCAATGATTCTGGTACAGAATCTAGATGGTAGCGCTCACCAACCGGGACTTGCTAAAATTAAAGAGTTGATTAAGAAGCGGGTGCAAAAAATCGCTCCAAATCTATCTTTAGAAACAGGATTGTTTGACACTGAAGAAACCCTAGAACGGCTGTGCTTGATGAGTGGAGGCCACGTTAGGGATTTGATGAAGATGATGCGAGAAGCTGTGAATCAAACACAAAATTTGCCAATTACTGCCAAAGCGGCCCAACGAGCAATCACCAAAGAGCGGGATGTCTACCGCAGAACTCCCGGAAAAGATGAATGGCAAATTTTAGCCAAAGTATCTCTTTCTCACGAGATAGATAATGACGAACAGCACCGCAATTTGCTATTTAACCGCTGTATTTTGGAATACCGATATTTTGATGATGAAGCAGAAAAGCTGCCTTGGTATGATGTTCACCCGCTAATTAAAGGCATTCCGCAATTTAAGGAAGCAATTGCACTAATGCAGTCATGAAACCAGAAGCAATTGATTGGGACGAAGATTTGCCACCGGCCGAACCGGAGGAAGAATATCTAACTCTCGTACGCACTCTCAAGCGGACAGATGGCTTTAGCTTGTTGTTTGTGGAGTGTTCACCGGCGGAGGGAGAACGCTGGATTACTAGAGTTAAAACAGATATTCCGCAGCAAAATATTGAGGTTTTGCGGCTGAAGGAATCGGTTTATGATTTTTACAATCTAATTGAAGAGTTGCCAAATTGCGATCGCATCAATGTCTTATTCGTCCAGGGTTTAGAATATTCACTTTATGAATACGAACAAGAAAAAAAGGAGCTCGGCTGGGAAAGTAAGGATATTTACTCTTATAGTTGGCGGGGTGTGCCGCCTGTTTTAATTAATTTAAACCAGCAGCGAGAACGATTTAGAGATAATTTTAAAATCTGTTTTGTTTTTCTGTTGCCTAAGTTTGCTATTGATTATTTTATTCAGCGGGCACCTGATTTCTTTGATTGGCGATCGAGTCTATTTAAGTTGTCGATGGATGAAGAAAGCTTGCAAGCAGAATCAAAGCAAGCTTGTTCCCAAAGATGGAAGCGAGAAGATTATCTAACTTTGACTCCCCAAGAAAGGAAACGGGAATTGATGAGGATTCAAGCTTTAATTGATGAGGAGGGGCAAACACCAGAACAAAAAGCTGAATTGTTTCACCAACAGGCTTTCTTGTATCGCTTTACTGAAGAATACGCAAAGGCGCTAGCCTCCTACGACAAAGCCTTAGACATCAAACCCGATTATCACGAAGCCTGGTTCAATCGGGGCATTGCACTGCGTAATTTAGGAAGATGGGAAGAAGCGATAGCCTCCTACGACAAAGCCTTAGACATCAAACCAGATTATCACGAAGCCTGGTTCAATCGGGGCATTGCACTGCGTAATTTAGGAAGATGGGAAGAAGCGATAGCCTCCTACAACAAAGCCTTAGACATCAAACCAGATTATCACGAAGCCTGGAACAATCGGGGCA
>NZ_JAUBUG010000101.1:0-19627 GCF_036705345.1 Microcoleus sp. B3-D2 | reverse complement strand
TCTAGGGAGTAGGGTTTCATTTTTCTCTTTTTTACCACCTCTACTATTGTACCTAATTGTTAAGCAAAGTGCTGTATCGACAAACGAAGCTTTAGAAGAATATGATTCTTCAGTCTCAACAAATTTAATTCCGTACTGCTCACATAACTGAGCGATTCGGTCTTTTAGCCTGCCTGTGGGAATTTGCACAAACTTTTGGTTAGTCTTTTTCCCCATATTGGCAGAGTCTTTCTGTCCCTTGTTCCAACCAAAAACAACTGTACCGATTTGGTTGTTTAAGCAGTGCTGAATTACTTTTCTTGCAGCTTTGTTAACGGCATCTCGCATTTGGCGATTACGTTTTTCAGTCAAGCTTGCAAGCCGTTTAGACCAGTAGCCGTTAGCTTTCCCTGACCTTAGAGAAGCAACCCGTTTATTGTATCCCTGATTGATGGATTTAAGGTGCTTGCCATCAACAATAAAGCTAGTGCCTGTATTACTTATGCAGGTTAGCCAGTTATCTATTCCGTGGTCAACAGACAGGCACTTAGCCGGGTCTACATTTGCTTGGACATCCTCTGTTTTGTAAACCAATTCCAAGTAGAAGCAGCCGTTACGAGGAAGAATTCGATACTCTCTAATTGCCTTAAAATCAAGATTCGAGGGCATTGGCAGGAAAAAAGAATCTAAACCAAACCACGCTTTTACTTTGCTTCCAAGTGGGAATCGAAGCATTCCCTCTTTGAGCTTTACCGACCGTCCTGTGAATGTCACAAGTGCCATTCCGCTTTGACGGTATCCTGGTAGTTTGGGACGTTGCGTAACCATCCCATTCTTAATACCTTTGAGTAGCCCCAAGAAAGATTTAAAAGACTCTGCTACCCCCGTTAGGATTTGCTGAGCTGTATCCGAATAGAACGCTTTGTAGTGTAGATTCTGATTCTCGGTTCCCAAAACCTTGTGTAACTCTGCACGGTTCGGAATTCTGCCAGTTTGGAAATATAACTGACGAGAATAATAAATGCCGCAATTAGATAGCTTTGCCCACTCAGAGCAAAGATATTCAAGAACTGCTTGAGTATCTTTATCCGACTTGATTAAAATTTGTTGGCATCCAAACATTGTTTCATCCTCCTATAATATTGTACAGAAAAACGCCGGATAATCCATGAAAAAACGTCTAGATTTTCGGGTCGAGGAATCTGAGTTTGAGATTCTTGAGCAACACTGCAAGATTGTAGGCAGGACTAAGACTGATGTGCTTAGAGAATTAATTAGAAGCCTAAAGAAGAAAAAGCCGTCAAGCGAAGGACGGGGCTTCAACCCTCCGCTACGCTCCGCCCATTTTTTTTGTGATGACAGAACAGGAGAGGGAGAGAAGGGGAAAGCGGGAGAAGATTGAACGCTTTTTTCAGCTCCGTTAAAGCTCAAGAGAAGAGAGAAATGCGCGACTGCCTAGGCAAGTTAACAATTAAAAATTACCTAGTGGCATTGCTTTGAGATTTTACCCTCTAAATTTTAATTATATATTTTTAATTGCTAAAAGCCGAGCGAATGTATTCTTGCAGGGTGAGTCGGTAGTTTCCTGCAACGGCGGATTCAGAGTTCGCTGCTGTTAATGGTGGTAATATTCGCTTAGTGTTTTGTTGTGAAGGTTCGCACATGACTAAAGCGACATCAAAGCGACAATAATTATTGGCTAAATCTGGATGAGTGCTTAAAAATATTTCGGCTGTTTGCCAAAGTTTGGCTTGTTTTGTTGTGGTAACAGCCAACATTCCACCAGCATCCCAATTTCCCCGGCGGCGAGTTTTCACCTCTACAAATGCTAATGTTGGGGATTGGTGATTGGGAAGAACTTGGTTTTTTGGGCTTTCTTCATCTCTTCCGAGTGCGATGATGTCAATCTCTCCCCAGCGACAGTGCCACTGCCGGTGCAGGATTTCCCAACCTTGCTGCTGCAACCAGTCGGCGACTAAGTTTTCTCCCAATGTGCCGATATCCCTAGAGTTTGGGGATTGGGGGGAATTGGAGTCAGCCGTCGCTAACGGGCGATTCCCTACGGTATAGCTACGCTTGACGCTCTTTCTGGTAGAATTCAATTCTGAACTGTCACGACTGCCCATTAGCTTGAACTTGTATGATGATTTCTCGAATTCGCCAACATATTTATACTTTCTTGCTGAGTTTTGTTATTTTAGCAGTAATTGCCGCTGGGGCGATAGCTATTAATCCCGCACCTGCTTTCGCTTTGGATCACGATAAAGAAATCCTAGTCGGCGCTGATTTTACTGGGCAAGTTCTGACTGACGACAGCTTTAATAAAGCCAATCTTCGCAACAGCAATTTTACTAATGCAGATTTGCGGGGCGTCAGCTTTTTTGCTGCCAATATGGAAGAAGCAAATTTAGAAGGGGCGAATTTCACGGGTGCAACTTTAGATTTAGCTCGCATGATGAAAGCAAATTTAACTAATGCTATCCTTGAGGGTGCTTTCGCTTACAATACCAGGCTGGAAGGAGCTATTATTGACGGTGCTGATTTTACAGAGACACTGCTGCGAGACGATATGATAGAAAAACTTTGTAAAGTGGCAAAAGGTACTAATCCGGTGACGGGTAGAGATACTCGCGAAACTCTTTTTTGCGATTATTAAAAGGCTCGTTGAATAAAGGAAGAAAGTCCTTAGTACAAACAAGCTTGTACTAAGGACTTTCTTACTTATCTCAGTTAAAACAATGTAACCGCAGGCAAGCTTCCAACATCTATCGAACGAGTCATCCCCAATCTAAAATCTAAAATCTAAAAGGGTATTAGCCCCAAGGTACGGATGTTAAATCGTAAAAATTAACTTGACGCAGCCGCTCTAATTCCTTGAGCCATTCTTGTTCGGCACAGAAGAGTTGGTGATATTCTATAGCCTCTTCGCCACTGCTAGCTGCCTTGGCTTTTTCCCACATATTGAGTGCAATTCGGCGGCGCTTCATGCTGATAATTTGCTCGATACAGGCGAGGGCAGATCTAATGACTAGAGGTGCGCGATAAACGTTTCTTTCTGAGAACTCATTTAAGTGAAATAAATGCGAGATTTGATTTAGTTGATTTGGATATTCAATGAAGCTATCTTGCAATTTCAATATTAACTCTGAAGGCGCTACTTGTAAAGACATTTTGTGCAATATTTCTGCATTCACAATCTGATGCCACAAAAATCTGTGGTGAGAAAGGCTAAACTGCACGTCTCTAGCTTCTATTGCTTCTCTGACATCTTGGCGGTATTCAGGACAGTGCAAATAAATCTGCAATAATTGCGCTTCTGCTTCTTCTAAAAGACTGCGGGCTACGGCAGATATGCTTGAGCTTGAGCTTTTATTTTCGCCGCTTGTACGCTGCTTTTTATATTGTTTGTTCGGCTTCAGCTTGTTTCTAATTAACAGGGGCATTGTCAAAGATTCGTCTTGACTCTGCTGCTTCGCCCAATCGCTGACTACTTGATTGAGCAAGTTTTCAGCGATCATTTTTGTGAGTCTAAAATCTCCTTTACTGAGAATCTCGGCGCTTTTTTGCAGGTAATGTGCTAGCTGATTGTCGTCAGTGATATTGGTTAATAAATTAATGATTTTTTTGGTGACTTGCTGGGAAGTATCGGCTTGCTTCAAATCTTGATTGACGAGCATTTGTTGCAGTTGCCAGTCGATCCACAACGGAGCATTTTCGAGCAATTCTCGATATTGTTCTGGGGAGTACGTTTTGAGGTATTCGTCGGCATCTTTGCCGTCGGGAATGTTGAGAACCCGCAGTTGCACTTCTCCTTGATAAGCGAGTTTTTCTATTTCTCCAATCGCGCGTTCTGCTGCTTGAGTTCCTGCTTTGTCGGCGTCGAAGTTGAGGATAATTTGTTTGGAGTCAGTGTAGCGCAATAACTGGCGCACTTGGTTTAAACTTAAGGCTGTGCCCAGGGAAGCGACGGCGTTGGAGATGCCGGCGGCCTGAAGTGCGATCGCATCAAAGTACCCCTCTACAACCACTGCGCGATCGGCTTTGCTAATGGCTGTTTTCGCCGTATCTAAGGCGAATAAAGTTTTGCCTTTGTCGAAGAGTTCTGTTTCGGGAGAATTGAGGTATTTCGGCTGTTCGTCACCGAGAGATCGGCCGCCGAAACCGATGACTCTGCCTTGGGTGTCGCGAATGGGAATCATAATACGATTGCGGAAGCGATCGTAATAGCCGCTGCCGCCATTTTTTCGGGGTACAATTAATCCAGCTTGTTCTACTAATTGCGCCGGATAGTTTTTCTGTTCTACTAAATAACTGTAAAGTGCTTCCCAACCTTTGGGTGCATAACCTAATTGAAATTGTTGAATAGTTTCTTCGCTTAGCTGTCGCTCTGATTTGAGATATGCTAAGGGTTCTTCTCCTTGGGTTTGTCGCAAAGCGTGTTCGTAAAAGTTGGCTGTTAGTGCTGAGATTTCATAGAGTTGTTCCCGCAGAGAAATTTGCCGCTGCAATTCTTGTCGGTGTTCTGGTTCGACTGTTTTGACCGGGACTTGATAATTTTTAGCTAATTCTAATACTACTTCGCTGAAAGGGCGTTTCTCCAATTCCATGAGAAACTTAAAAGCATTGCCGCCTGCACCGCAGCCGAAACAATAATACATTTGTTTGCCGGGACTGACGGTAAAGCTGGGAGATTTTTCATCGTGAAAAGGACACAAACCTACAAATTCTTTGCCGCGTTTCCGCAACACGACGCGACCGGAAATAACGTCTACTATGTCGGCTCTTTGTTTGACTTCTTCGATTGTTTCTGGATGCAGCCGGGGAACTTGCATAGGGCTATTTTAGGCAAATTGAAAGTATTGGAGAAGGAAAGCACTACACGGATGAGGACACGGATACACGGATGAATTATCTACTCGGAGTGATTTCTCATGAGATTCAAAATCCCAGCCTCCTTAAAAAGGTGAAATAATCAGTGTCAAAGTCAACCCCTACTCCCCTTTTTAAGGGGGATTTAGGGGGATCTCCGGGGATATAAAACACGCCCTAGGGCATAAATTTATTGTAAGATATTTACACTAACTGTAAGGAGCATCGAAAATAATGCGAATTTTAATGATGGGCGGTACTCGGTTTATTGGGGTTTATCTTACTAAGATTTTAGCAGCACAAGGGCATGAAGTGGTGTTGTTTAACCGGGGCAACAAGCCTGTACCGGTTTCGGGCGTGAAACAGATTCAGGGCGATCGCACAAATGTCGAACAACTAAAAGAAAAGTTATCGACGGTCGAGTTTGACGCTGTTTTTGACAACAACGGCCGCGAACTCAGCGATACAAAGCCTTTAGCTGAAATATTCAAAGGGCGGGTGCAGCACTTTGTTTACATGAGCTCTGCGGGGGTTTATTTAAAGTCGGATCAAATGCCTCATATTGAAGGGGACGCTACTGATCCTAAAAGCCGGCATTTGGGTAAATGCGAAACCGAAAATTACTTGGCCGAGTCCGGTTTGCCTTGGACTTCGATTCGCCCGACTTACATTTACGGCCCCCAAAATTATAACGATTTAGAGGCTTGGTTTTTCGATCGCATTGTGCGCGAGCGACCGATTCCGATTCCCGGTAACGGAATGCACTTCACGCAGTTGGGGCACTGTCAGGATTTGGCTAAAGCAATGGCGGCGGTTTTGGGCAACTCTAGGGCGATCGGGCAAATTTACAACGTTTCGGGCGATCGATTTGTCACCTTTGACGGTTTAGCCCGCGCCTGCATTCAAGCCGCAGGCAAATCCCCTAATGCTATTAAGATTGTACACTACGATCCGAAACAATTTGACTTCGGCAAAAAGAAAGCTTTTCCGATGCGAGTGCAGCACTTTTTTGCTTCAGTTAATAAAGCTGTCACCGATCTTAACTGGCAGCCGGAATTTGACTTACTTTCTGGATTGAAAGATTCTTTTCAGAATGATTATGTAGTTTCGGGACGCGACAAAGCTGAGATAGATTTTTCAGTCGATGATGAAATTTTAAAATCGGTTCAAAGTTAAGTTAGAGTGGGAGCATCCCCATGCCAGCAAAAATCTAGAACCCCACCCTAACCCTCCCCTTACTAAGGGGAGGGAACAAGAAAGAAAGCAAATAGACTGTCACAGTAAAGTTCCCACCGGGCATCTAACATCAAAACCAAAGATAGCTACTTAGAGGTGATAGCAAAAATTCACAAAGGCACGTCTGTAATTAATTATTGAAATCCAACTTCTAAATCGGTAGGTGTTAGACCAGCTAGCCTTTGTACAATAAAGCAACAAATGAGGGAAATAAATTAATGATTGAAGAACTGCACAAGGGATTTCACCCTAAAAGTGATTTTATTGAAATTCAAACTCCCCAGTTGCGGTTCGACCAATTAAAAAATTTAGAGGGGTCATGTTAGAATTTGCAAATGCGGAAGATGTGACAGCTTGGTTGGAAGCTAATTCTCCAAAGGACTAGGAAATATTAGGTGAATTTCATGCTTGGAATAACACTCAGCAATCGCTACAGTATTATCCGTCACTTGGGAGGCGGCGGATTTGCTCAAACTTATTTAGCTGAAGATAAGCAGCTACCAGGCAATCACCTCTGCGTCGTCAAGCAGCTTAAACCTCACGCAACAGATCCCGACACTCTAAAGGTAGCAAGACGTTTATTCGATACCGAAGCACAAGTTTTGTACAAATTGGGAAATCACGATCGCATTCCCCGACTTTTTGCTTACTTTGAAGAAAATCAAGAGTTTTATCTAGTTCAAGAATTTATAGAAGGCCACGATTTAGGTCAAGAAATTACGCCCGCTTCCCCGGGAAATGCGGGAGTCATGCAGGAAGATCAAGTCATTTGTATATTGCAAGAAATTCTCGAAATTTTAGACTTTGTACACCAGCAAAATGTGATTCACCGCGATGTCAATCCCCGCAATATCCTCCGCAGAGATAGAGACGGAAAATTAGTTTTAATTGACTTCGGCGCAGTCAAAGAAATTACTACTCAAATCACCACTCCTCAGCCCAGAAATAGCTTGAGTGTGAGCATCGGTACTCCCGGTTATATGCCCAGCGAACAAGCTCACGGCAACCCGAAACTCAGCAGCGATATCTATGCCGTCGGTGCGATCGCAATTCAGTTCCTCACGGGCATAAATCCTCACCAAATGCCAAAAAACCCCGATACAGAGGAAATTATTTGGCAGGACAAAACATCAGTCAGTCCGGAATTTGCGAAGATTTTAGATAAGATGGTAAAGTACGATTTTCGGCAACGTTATTCTAGTGCCGGCGAAACGCTGCAAGCTATTAAAGAATTGAAAAATTCTTTCAGCGGTACAGTTCCTGTATTGCCTCCGGTTGCTGCTGCGAATAAGCCTGTAAAACCCCGAAAAAAACTGTATTTAAAAATATTGTCGATCGCCAGTTTAATTGGCATCACTATTATAGCATCAATTTATGGTGTAAACACTTTTAATTCTGCCAATGCAACTGACCTGTACAACCGAGGCAATACTCTTTACAATTTAAGTCGATTTGAAGAAGCTCTGGCCGCTTACGAGCGAGCAATAAATCTCAGGCCGGACTACGCGGAAGTTTGGCAGGAAAAGGCCAAAACTTTATATAAATTGAAAAAATACCAAGAATCGCAGGCAGCTTATGATAAAGCCATAGAATTAAAGCCGGAATACTTGGAAGCTTGGACGGGACGCGGTTATGCTTTGGAGAAGTTGCAACAGTCTCAAGAGGCGATCGCATCTTTTGATAACGCTTTGAAAATCCAGCCCGACTATGCCGCAGCGTGGGAAGGTAGAGGCGATGTTCTATTAGATTCGCAGCGGTACGAAGAAGCGATCGCCTCCTACGAAAAAGCGGTACAATTTCAGCCCAATTTGTACGGTGCTTGGTACAATCGGGGACAAGCTTACCAAAAATTAAAACAGTACGATCGAGCCGTCGAATCCTATCAAAAAGCAGTTGAAATCAAATTCGACAATTATGAAGCTTGGTACAATTTAGGCAATGTTTTCCTAGAAGTGAACAAAAATCAAGAAGCTTTTGAAGCCTACGAAAAAGCCGTGCGGTTTCAGCCAAAATTTTATCAAGCCTGGTACAGTAAAGGCATCGCTTTGCTGAAAATGCGGAGGCATGAAGAAGCGGTAGAAGCTTACGAAAAAGCTGTTAAATTAAAACCGGATTATTATCAAGCGTGGTACAATTTAGGTTGGTCATATCACGAATTACGCAAGTACGAACAAGCAATTGAGTGTTACAACAGAGCCTTAGACTTAAACCCGAAAGAATATCAAGCGTGGTACAATAGAGGCAATGCCCAGTACAATTTGAAACGGTATGAAGATGCGATCGTCTCTTACAATGAAGCCGTTTATGTCAAGCAAGATTACTCCGAAGCCTGGTATAGTCGCGGCAATGCACTTGTGGCGGTAAAAAGATACGAAGATGCGAGATCCTCCTATGACAAAGCAATTCGCTACAAACCAGATTACGGAGCGGCAATGGAAGCAAAAAAGCGGGCAGAAAGTCAGCTAGGAAGCAGCCCGCTAGAATCCCAACCACAACAATAATTGTTATTAGTCCCCCTCTGCTAGGACGAGGGGCAAGTGTAGTAGCGATTTCAAGAGCCGAATGATCGTGGGGGTAGGTTATCTTTTAGCGAACAGCGGGAGCAATTACGGTAACTCGGCGACTGTCTACTAACATCGGCCAAAAACCTCGATCGCTCAATGTTTTTACAGCAGCAGTAGCGGCGTTTTGATCCGTTGTATAAGCGACGAATAAAAAGGGACGCTGGCCGTAGGAAGCTAAGCCTACTTGCGTGCCTAATGCTTCCCTGACTTGGGCGGCTAATTCCGGTTGGTTGAAGTAATCTACTAACACTGCATAACCAGGGCCCAGGGGTTGGGGATTGAAGGCAAGATTGCCGCTGGGAGAATTGGTGATTGGTTCAGAATCCGGCGCTGGCTGAGGGTTGTAGACTGGCAAATTTTGGGGTAGCGCCGCTGCGGGCGATCGTACTACGTAAGCTTGCAATCCGACAACATCTTCGATGTATTTAACCCAATCGCTGGCGATTTGCGAGTCGCGAAAGCCACCAACTCGCGTCACCGTGTCATTGATGTACCGACAAACTGTGTTGTTAGTATTTCCGGGGAAAGAGCGTTTTGCTCTTTCTTGCTGTTCGGGTGTTGGGGTGACAATTAACAGTAGATATTCATCGGACTGGGGCGGTTGGCAGCTCGACTGAGCTTTAACAGAACTCGATAAAATTGTCAATACCAAAAGGGCGATCGAAGTAGCAGAAAATAGGGGGATAGACAAAATATATTTGTACAATTTACCCCTAATTGTTGTTAGTTTTTTTGTCGAATATTTGGCTACTTTTTTCATGCGGGCTGTAGGGATGCGAGGGCATCGGGAATAGTTGGTGATGGTGCTTGAAATTCACCTGTCAGTACATATTCTAATCGCAGTTTCAACCAGGTGATGAAGACAGGATCGGTAGAAATAATAGCGGCGGCTGGCTGAGGGCATTTTGCTTTAACTTCTGCCATTGTCGGTGCTTCTAGGAAAGCCGGCTGTTTGACCAACCAGAAGTCTATTTGTTTTTCTTGTTCGTTGTAGTTGCGAGTTCTTTCTTTAAACACTTCATCTAGGGCTTCTTCTTCTAGCAAAAAGCGTTGGCTGGCTAAAACGTAGTAGTAGATTTGCATTTTTCTCGGTTGTTAGGGGTTGACGGTTAGCGGTTAATGCCGCCTGTACCGGCCAGTTTTGCTGGTCAGGGGCGGGTTTGCCTAGTTGCGGTCGTTGGAGAGTTCTAGACTCTTGTGCCGTTTACTTTACCTTATTTGCTGTCATCTTGGGTAGATGCAGAGCAAGTCGCCTCAGAAAAATCTTTGGTGGTGAGAGTTGGGGGAGTTGTGAGAGTTGCGAGAGTTGCGGCTTGTTTGGGGATTTGGGCGATTATTTTTCGGGCTGCTGATTTTCGGGAAAATTTAGGTGACAATAGGAAATTAGATGGAATTGCAGGTTGAATAATTACCAATTATTGAGGCAATCTGGGGCTGTTAAACCGGATTGAGAGTGATTGGCAGATGAAAACACTTCGGACAGTTTTTGATTGGGAACCCTAAAAAAAGGCTTTCATGGTGATCAATGTGCTCGCGGGAAAATCAGGGGTTTGTGGCTACTACCTAAAAACTGTCCTAACTATTGTATTAAAAATGTAAAATGTGTGGATTGATTTCCTCTCGCCGGAATAGCCATCGCCCCGCTGGCACTTCCCCCATCCACCAAAAGCGATCGCCCTCCGCCCCTGCTCAAATAAGCTCAACAAATCAGCTAAATTTGTTGCCCACGTATTGCAGCCAAAGGCTAAACTAATCTAAGTTTTACCATAAAATTTTCTCCCCTTCATGAACATCGCTTATTTAGTCAACCAATATCCCAAAGTCAGCCACAGCTTTGTCCGCAGAGAAGTGCTAGCCGTTGAAAATTGCGGCATGAAAGTCGCACGTTATTCCATCCGATCCTGCGAGTCTGAACTCGTTGATGGGGCCGACAAACTAGAGCAAGAAGTGACTAAAGTAATCTTAGGAGTTGGTGTACAGGGGTTAGCGTGGGGTTTGCTGCGCGTTGCCGCAACTAGACCAATTCGATTCATCGAAGCTGTGCGGTTAATGTTCAAAGTTGGCTGGCACTCGGAACGGGGGATTTTGCTGCATCTAGCTTATTTAGCAGAAGCTTGCATTATTTTAAATTGGTTTGCAGAATCCGGTACAGCACACGTTCACGCTCACTTCGGGACAAATTCCACAACAGTCGCAATGCTGTGCCGCGTGCTTGGCGGCCCGAGTTACAGTTTTACCGTTCACGGCCCTGAAGAATTTGATAAAGCAACACTTCTTTCCTTAGACGAAAAAATTAAGCGATCGACCTTTGTAGCCGCAGTTAGTTCCTTCGGTAAAAGTCAGCTTTTTCGGTGGTGCGATCGCACTTTTTGGTCAAAAATTCACGTCATACACTGCGGCGTAGATGCTGCATTTTTAGCTGCACCTTACGTCCCCATACCCGCAGCACCCCGCTTAGCTTGTATTGGGCGGCTCAGCGAACAAAAAGGTCATTTGTTATTGCTAGAAGCTGCTAACTTGCTAGCAGTTCAAGGCTTAGAGTTTAAGTTGGTACTGGTAGGAGACGGGCCACTGCGATCGGATATTGAAAAGCAGATTCTGCAACTCGGCCTGCAAAATCATATAGAAATTACCGGCTGGGCCAGTGGCGATCGAGTTCAGCAAGAGATTTTAGCTTCACGGGCAATGGTATTGCCGAGTTTTGCTGAAGGTTTGCCCGTTGTAATTATGGAAGCCCTCGCTCTCAATCGGCCCGTAATTAGCACTTATGTTGCTGGCATCCCCGAGCTCGTAGAACCCGGTGTTTGCGGTTGGTTAGTTCCTCCCGGTTCCGCAGAAGCATTAGCCGTAGCGATGCGCGCGGTATTGGAAGCACCTTTAGAAAAGCTAGAACAAATGGGGAAAACAGGAGCCGAGAGAGTTGCTCAACAACACAATGTTGATTTAGAGGCCAAAAAATTAGTCGCGCTGTTTGAGAGTGCTATTAAGCCGTGATTAAAAAAGTAGTAAGGCAATGCTGTTTCCCTACCCCAAAATAATCATTAGACCCCCTCGGATGTAACTCTCGCCCTATTAATGGTAGGGAAACGGCAGTGCCGTTTCCTGACTGTGGGTAATATTAATTCCGATGCCACCGGATTTGATATAACAAGGGCGAGCATGATGCCTATCCCATAATAAAATTCATTCTTTGTGGAACAGGCATCTTGCCTGTTTGTTTAATTAAAACGACCTACTTACAAACTTTTTAAGGAATAGGAACAGAGCGCAATAATCGATCGACAATTGCCTTAGCCCTCCTTCCCCCCGCCGGAATCAAACGGTGAGACAGTACGTGCGGCGCCACATACTTAACATCATCATCAGTAGCAAAATCCCGGCCCTCCATAAATGCCAAAGCCTGGGACGCCCGGTGCAAAGCCACCGCACCCCGGGGACTCACCCCCAGAGTAATCTCCTCATCTTCCCGCGTCGATCGCACCAAATCTACCATATACTGTTTCAACGATCCTTCCACCTTCACAGCAGCGCACAACCGACGCAATTCCTGCACTTCTTCCAAAGAAATACAAGGCTGCAAATCTTCAACAGCAAAAGTATCAGAAAGCCGTTCCAACATTTGCAACTCTTCCAACGCAGCGGGATAGCCCAAAGTCAAAGACAAAGTAAACCGATCCATCTGCGCTTCCGGTAGCGGAAAAGTGCCTTGATATTCGATCGGGTTCTGAGTCGCAATCACAAAAAACGGCGTCGGAACCTTTCGAGAAACTCCATCTACTGTCACCTGCTTTTCTTCCATCACTTCCAGCAAAGCTGACTGAGTTCGCGGCGTCGCCCGGTTGATTTCATCGGCAAGCAAAACATTAGCAAAAACTGGCCCGGGCAAAAACTCAAACTCTCCGCTGCGCGGATTCCAAATATTAGTACCGGTGATATCCGTCGGTAACAAATCGGGAGTGCACTGAATCCGCTGAAACTTCCCATCGATCGATCGCGCCAAAGACTTCGCCAGCAGCGTTTTTCCCACACCTGGCACGTCTTCCAGCAGCGCGTGTCCCCCCGAAAGCACGGCTACCAGCACCAAGCGAATAGCATCCGCTTTGCCGACCATAGTTTTCCCTAGATTTTGTTTGAGCCGTTCAATATGTTGTCTCATATCCCTGATTGCTAATTGTTAATTGCTAATTGTGGATCAAACATCAAATTGCCAAAATCTTGAGTCTTTGCCTTGCGGACTGCGGATTTGTACAACTAGAATTTAGTCTGACTCATCTTGCACCATTTTTAAAACCGATCGCCCGTTTTAGATCACATAATTATTAGACTTTAGCAGTTAATACGCTTCTAGCAATATCGCAATCTGCCTGAATTTGAGTTTTGAGAGCATCCAGAGAAGCGAATTTTTGTTCGGGTCGCAAAAACTCTACCAAACTCGCGCTCAAGGTTTGACCGTACAAATCCCCAGACCAATCTAACAGGTGAACTTCCACAGTGGGTTGCAACCCGTCTACCGTCGGGCGGCAGCCAACATTCATCACCCCATTGACAAAAGATAAATTTGATGCTGCGCCGGGAATTAGAGATTTGGGATTTTCCCGCTGATAGGAAGAACTTTCCTCTTTCATCTTTTCCCATCCATGCTTCAGCGAGACTCGCACCGCGTAAACGCCAAAACGTGGCAAAAATTTTTCCGGCGGCAGTTCGATATTAGCAGTAGGAAATCCGATCGTCCTGCCCAGCCGCTGTCCGCCAACCACAGTCCCGACTAAACTGTAAGGTCGCCCCAGCAACTGATTCGCTCTTGTGAGGTCGCCGGAGGCCAGACCTTCGCGGATTGCAGAACTGCTGATCCGATCGCCCTCACCGCAATTGTGCAGGGGTACAAGAGCAACATCAATACCGTAACCCGAGGCGATCGACTGTAAATCCACAGCCGTTCCAGCGCGTCCCCGTCCAAACCGAAAATCAACCCCCACACTAATTCGACTCGCTTTTAGTTGCCGCACCAAAATTTTCTCGACAAACTCACAAGCAGTCAAAGCCGCCAATTCTCGATCGAACGGCAGCAGCACAAGTTGCTCGACGCCCATTGCTTCGAGCAATTCTACCTTTTCTGCCAGAGGCGTCAGCAGTTTTTTCTGTTGACCCGTAAAGAATTCTTGCGGGTGAGGATCGAATGTCACCACAGTGCCGTAAAGCCGATCGACCCCATCAGAATCGATCCCAGAGAAGCTGTTGCCCTCTGCCTTGGGGCCTATCAAACCATCGAAATTATGGCTGCTGCCAGCTCGATCGGGCGGTGCTGCTGAGTCGTTGTAGCAGGTCGCCGGAGGTTCGCTTTCCAAATTTTCATCTCTGCCAGCGTTGGAGCGCAAGTTTGGCCCCGACGCAAGAATCGTCGCAGAATTTTGCTCAGGCGATCGATTTAAAATTGGCTGCACGACTTGTCGATGCCCTAGGTGCAAACCATCAAAGTTTCCCAAGGCAACAGAAGTAGGAGTCAGAGCAGCGGTACAAGAAGAAGTTACCCACACGCTTAAAATTTTGACATACTTAGCCAGATTGCGATCGCCAGTCGATGTTAGATTTTAGATTTTAGATTTTAGAATTGACTCCCCAGAAAAATCTGCAAGCTTGAACTAGGGTCTAAACTTTTTGGTTTTCCACGACAGGAGTACGTGGCACGGTATCCGTCCTTGAGTGAGGTCAGCCCTCGCTTAAATTTCAGATTTCACAGATCATCGAGATTTCAGAACCATCTGACAAGCTCAAATCCCTCAGACAGAAACTTGAGGCGCTTGCACCGACGCTTCAGACAAATCGTTATCAGGAGGCAGCAATTGTAACGACAAACCTTCCCGCGCCATCAAACTATTCGGGAACCTTTGAGCCACTTGTTCTCCCACCCTGTCTAAAAACTCGTCATTGTGCAGCGGATCGTGGTGAAAAATCACCAACTTTTTGACATTAGCAGCCTTTGCCACCTTCACCGCTTCCTGCCAAGTCGAATGTCCCCAGCCGACCTTGCTGCTCTTCTCCGCATAATACTCCTCATCGGTATAAGTAGCGTCGTAGATCAGCACGTCCGCATCCTGAGCCAAATACACCACATTTTCGTCTAAACGATCGGGAAAATGTTCGGTATCAGTCACGTAAGCAGCCGAATACCCCCGCCAGTTTACGCGGTAGCCTATAGCTTCCCCGGGATGGTTCAACAAAGCAGTTTCCACCTTAATATCTCCGAGTTCCAGCGGTTGGCCCACTTCTATATCGTTAAATTTCAGGTCTGCCCCCATAATTTGCAGGGGCACCGGAAAATTGGGGTGCAGCATCTGGTCGTGGAGGCGCTGCTGGATAGTAGCCTTATTAGGAGCAATAGCCCCATAGATGTGAAAACAATTGCCCGGAATAAAAGCTGGGACAAAAAATGGGAATCCTTGAATGTGATCCCAGTGAGAGTGAGTAAAAAACATATGAGCTTTTACGGGCATCTGGGAAAGGAGAGTTTGTCCCAAAACCCGCAATCCAGTACCACCATCGAAAATTAGGCGACTGTCACCCACTCGCATTTCTACACAGGGCGTGTTGCCCCCGTAACGTACTGTTTCTGCCCCGGGAGACGCTATGCTACCTCTAACGCCCCAGAAGTGAACCGTGAATTGGTTTTGCATACTAGACATGGGTTTTCTTGCAAGATTGTTCCGGCGAGTTATCGGTAAGGTGTTTACATATTAGTCAGGGCTTTACCATCAAACCCAAGTTCTTTGACGGTCGAGTTCCCCACTTGTTGGAAGTGCCCAGAGTCTCGCTCATCGCGAGAATGCAAAACTGTTGGGCTTGACAACTGAGCAATAAATTACGAGGTAGACTCGTCAAGTCTCGATCGTAACTATTCTTTTCCTCTCTCCACTAGCCTAACCTTCGCAGACACACTTTGGGGCCGCAGTTCTGTATGAGTTTGGTCAAAAGCCGCTGTTTTTCCAGCCTCCGCACTTGCCGAACACGATCGCGCGGTCGGTTGCTTGCCTTGCTGCTTTAAGGGTTTGAACCCGGATGAGGGCATTCCTGCTATCTAGTCGGGTTGAGGGACCATAATATGCAGGTGGCGGGGCTGTTTTACCCGGATATCTGGTCGATCTTGCCGATCGGGCGTAAAGGCGCCTCTATCTACAAGAATGACGGTTAATTTAGCCGACTTGAGATGCTCCCGCCATTTAACCCCTGCCCATGAGCATCAGGGAATCCTTTTTACCAAAACCCGGTTGAATTAACTCAACTCCCATTAATTCAAAAATCTTAGCAGTTTAAGAAGGCTTCTGCTATTAATTATCAACCAATACTGTCTGGATTCTCGGCCCGCCCAGAGGCTGCGGTTCGTCCCGCTAGCGGTCAAGCTGAACCCAGCCTCATCTGACACCCGGGTAGCAGCGAGAGTCCGGGCCAGGGGGCAAAAGGCTAAATTTTCGTCGTGCATTTCTTGGCGGACGAACTGAATTACTCAAAATTCCCCTATTTTCTGAAGTTAAAAAATTTCGATTTTTTGCCATCATGCCAACTGCGATCGACATTCTGTCTCAAGAGTGATGCAAAAATATTTGCTGTTAACCTGTCGTGCTTTTCTCAAAAATTTTCAATAGCCCTATTTTTGGTAATGATTTCTCGGAATTCGGAGGCGTTGCGGTACTCGCCACGGGTTTGAATTTCGGGTATCATAGAGTCTTAGACTCTTGTTGGCCGAGAATCTAAATCAGTGCTAAAAACGCCTGGATAAATTTAAGTTATTTTTCAAAAAAGTCAGTATGAATCAAGTTAAAAAAACTACCACCAAGCTGAATCGATCGCCTGTGAAAGTGTCCGATCGCACTTTGGAACTCGGTAATCTCCCCTTGAGCGACGTGTCTTTAGAAATAACTGATAGTCAAGCTTTGAGGGATTTTAGTTCGGACGATCGCTCGCCGGGAACCCCAACAGCCACAGGCCGGACTGCCGAAACAATGCGCCCGAGGGCAGATGGCAAGAGCGAGTGGGCCCGATCGCCTGTGGTTTCTACTGCGCTTCTCAAGTGGCTGCTAGAGAGTTTGACTCGATCGAAAGGTTGGCTGGCAGTTGTCACGCTGGCAGGAGTTTGGGGGTGGTGGAACAGTGAGTTACTGTTTTCCACAGGCCTGGGGATAGCAGCGATGATGCTGGTTTACCGAGGGCAGTCGTGGGACTGGCAATTGCTGCGAGCAAAAGGCGAACAATTTTGGGAGGGCCCGAACCGCCGATTTGTTTTAGCGGTGGGTACGGGCGGCATTGCTACCTTGGGCGCTTACATGAGTTTGGCGATTTGGGCTGACTCCGAGAGCCACTGGATGGCTTTGAACCTGATTTTGCAGAATTTGGGCACGATCGCTATTGCAGGGCTGTTGCTGCGGCAAGGGTTGAGTCTGGGGGCCGCAAAAGATGAAGTGGCGCTCGATCGCATCTTGGCGGATTTGACGGATGCTGACCCCGTGAAGCGTTTGATTGCAGTGCGGCAAATGACCGATTTGGTGAATCGGGGTGGGTTTGGCCCTGTGAGCTCTGTCAAAAGTTCGATCGCCCGTTCCCGCGCTGCCGAGTGCTTTCGCCTGATGCTGAGTCGGGAACCAGAAGCTTTAGTCCGCAATGCCCTTCTCGAAGGTTTGCAGACTTGGGACGCTACTTATGGCTTTGCTCTAAAATCCAAAAATCAAGTCATCGACTACTAGCTGACCGTCAAAAGCGTAAAAAGTAATTCGATGAATATTCGGAGCTTTTACGCGCAGGGGAGCTCTAGGGGCGATCGGAGAATTAGACCCGACTAGATTGGGGGCCGGCATTTCATCCTGAACAATTGCGTTGCCGTCAATGTCACAAGCAGATAAAACAGTTCGTCGCGAACTGGTGACCAGTCCTGACACGCTGCGAACTGGATACTTAAAACTTACTTCTATCAGTCCGCTTTTGGGGGCCCCCATTAACACTGTTGCCGCAGATCCCGTAAAAAATGCTGGGTTTGAAGGTTGGATGGCGACGGCATTGCTAAAAGTCACCCCCCAATGTGCAAACTGGTGTTCTACTACTTCAAAGCATTTCAAGTCTTCTAAAGCTACGCGGACGATCGCCGGTACCGTAGCGCGCGATCGCACCTCTGACCCTGCGCCTGAGCGTTCTGGAATGGCAACAAAAGACTTTTTGCCGTTTAAATCCATGCTTCGACAGGCTGTATCAAATTCTGCAAACCCGTCAGATAGAAGACTTTTCGCATCAACCATAAAACCCTCGCGATCCCGTTTCCTGAGCAGTTGCATTTTTAGTAGACCTCCCTGAGATTAGTTGTTTCTTGTGTTTTGGAATTGATAACGGCGAGGCCCGTGATTGCCAAACCTGCAATTAGGAATCGAAACCCCATCGCCCGCCCTCCAACAAAGACTTTCGACCTCAAAAGCCACTGCTCCGCAAAATATCGTGATTAATGATTTGTGATTGGCGAGCGTCGGCCAACCTGCCTCCTGCCTGAAAGCGAGTTCTAATACTCCTGCTTTCCGAGCGTCTGCTTTCCGGCTTGGCGAACAGACTCTATTTCGTTGAGGGGTCTTACCCATCATTTTGCTATTATCTCCGATCGGCGGTAGTTTGCAAGGCTAAGGATAACTACACAGGCGAATTGCCCAAATCGCAAAACTTACTTGCTGTCTGTAGTTTCACGCTTCACCTGTACTAAAATAGATTTAAATCATTACTCAATCTTTACAAAAACGCCACCAGCTTTGCAAGTTTTTTAAACAAAGACGGGGCGGCTCAAAAGAATCTAAAATATAACAGCGATTGAGGTTAATTTATGCTTGTGCCCCTCGGCTTCGGTCAGCGCTCAATAGTTACTTCTCTCGGCAGAATGGTTTACTACACTGCTGAAAAAATGCCTTGGATGGGGTTGCCGACCTCAACTTCGGAAAATCAACCAAACTTAGTATTTTTTCACGGTTTTGGTGGCGGGTCGAGTGCCTACGAATGGTCGAAAGTTTATCCGGCTTTTGCGGCAGAATACCGAATTTTAGCACCTGATTTAATCGGTTGGGGGCGATCGGAACATCCGGCGAGAAATTATCAGGTAGAAGATTATATCACAATTCTGATTGAATTTCTAGAAAAAACTTGCGGCAGTCCGACAGATGTGGTTGCTTCTTCGCTGACAGGGGCGATCGCGATTCGAGCTGCGATCGCACGGCCGGATCTCTTTAAATCCCTGATTTTGACCATACCCAGCGGTTTGTCGGACTTCGGACAAGATTACGGCACCAGTTTCTTCGCTAAGCTAGTGGGTACGCCGATTTTAGACAAATTGCTCTACAGTACCGGCATCGCCACAGACGGCGGCATCCGTAACTTCCTAGAACAGCGCCAATTTGCCGATTCCCGCCGCGTTTATCAAGAAATTGTTGATGCTTACCTCGCATCTGCTTTGGAACCAAATGCAGAATATGCCGCCCTCTCTTTTGTGCGGGGAGATTTGTGCTTTGATTTGTCGCTGTACATCACTCAGCTAACAACGCCGACAGCGATTATTTGGGGAGAAAAATCGCAGTTTACCGGGCCCGATATCGGCCAGCGGTTGGCAAACCTCAACCCCGAAGCAATCAAAGTTTTTCAACCTCTGGAAAACGTAGGTTTGACTCCGCAGTTAGAAATTCCCGCTGTTACGATTGGCTTAATTCGGCAATACTTAAAATTGCTTTCCGAAGGGTGAAGAAGTTCGGCAACGGATTTTTTAACGGATGCAAACCGATGTCACGGATAGAGGTTCCAGGTTCGAGGGAAGAAGGAAGATTAATTCCCCACTACCCATAGATGTCAACTTAATCCTAAAGACCGCTGTATCTCTCGTTTATATCCAAGTCTAGATCCCCCTAAATCCCCCTTAATAAGCTATGCCTTACTCACATCTTTCTTAACAAAGGCGCTCCGGCCCCGCCCGG
>NZ_JAUBUG010000100.1:0-20691 GCF_036705345.1 Microcoleus sp. B3-D2 | reverse complement strand
AAGTTACATTATCCGATATGAGGAATTGGTTTACTCACTGCTGTTATTGTACCTCATCTATCTGAGAAACGCTATAGTAGTAGGTTCTGGAACTGGTTCTGCTTGGGGAACTGGTTGCGCTTGTGCCCCTGCGATATTGTTCTTAACTTCTACTAATTTTAAATTAGTGGTGCTGTCAAAAGTCCGCGAATACACTCCGGAAGTATACAAGCTCAGGCTTGTTGTATTACCTTGAGCGAGAAAAGCAAAATTAATTTGTGTGGGATTAAAGTTTCCAGCGAGGTTGTATGACAAACTTAATTCCGGGGCTTTAAAAGAGTGCAAACCGATCCCAAATTGAAATGAGTCTAAAAGAATGTTAGAAACAGTGTCAATTAATGCAAAAGATATACTACCTGTGGCGCTAGCCCGTTCTGATTGGGGATTAGTAACAGATGTTAAAAGATGTAAAATAGTCTGAACAGTGAAGGAAAAAGTTTCTTTTGCCTTAATAGAGAAGTCACCGATCACTGCTGCTTGACTTTGGGCTAAACCGGAATAGTTATTCCCGCTGCCTATGACTCCACTTTGCGAGAGATTTGCTGCCAGCAATTCGTGACAGTTAGATATAAAAGCTGCATCAGCATTCGCTTTGCTAATAACAAAACCCCTGGTCGCTCTTGTCTGAGTGTTAGTGTTAGTGAATGTACCTGTCCCAGTCGGTCTGTGACTGAAGTCGTCAATGGTTACTTCTGCAGCAGAACCTGCGATTATTGCAGCACTGCTAGGGGCAATGCCTACAGTCAAGCCGGTTACTAAAGGAGTTGCTAATAAAAATGCGATCGCTCCGGTACTGTGATTGAATTTCATGGTAGATTTCCTTAAATTTGAAAAATTTTAAGTGCTGTTATTGGTAACTTGTAGCGGTTGGTTTCGCTTACGTATTAATACTACCTATTTACTTAGAGATTTTTGTAAAGCTACTGTCAAGAAATCTTGTGTTTAAGTAAAAATTCTGTAAAGTTGGTCGCCACAGCTACTAAAAATACATTGTATGGGAGCTAGGGCTGCTGTTGACCTAAGTAAAATTACTGATTACTATAAAAAAAGTTAATTTTAAATAAATGCAATAAAAATTTATAATTAGTCTGGATAATATAATAAAGCACAAAGCAGAAAGAGTAATTATGTTGGAAATTAAAGACATTCACACTTACTACGGAAATATCCACGCTCTCAAAGGAGTATCGCTAACAGTCTCGCAGGGAGAAGTTGTGACATTAATCGGCAGCAACGGGGCGGGGAAAACTACAACTCTCCGCACAATTCAAGGACTGCTGCGCCCGCGCCAGGGCACTGTATTATTTGAAGGAAAGCCTTTAGAAGCACTATCTACAGAGGCGATCGTCCGTTTGGGGATTTCTCAAAGTCCCGAAGGGCGGTTGATTTTTCCGCGAATGACGGTGCAAGAAAACCTAGAAATGGGTGCTTATCTCCGCAACGATACTCTCGGTATCAAGTCCGATATGGAAAAAGCATTAAATTTATTTCCTCGTTTGCGAGAAAGAATTAGTCAAAAAGGGGGAACTCTCAGCGGCGGCGAACAGCAAATGTTGGCGATCGCCCGGGCTTTGATGTCGCGCCCCCGCTTGTTATTATTGGACGAGCCGAGTATGGGATTGGCACCGATGTTAGTCAGTCAAATTTTTGCGATCGTCCGCGATATTAATGCTGAAGGAACAACTATTTTACTGGTGGAACAAAACGCCCGCATGGCTTTAAGTGTAGCCCACCGCGGCTATGTCATCCAAACCGGTCAGGTTGTAGTCGCTGGTACTGCTAGTGATTTGCAGTCAAATGAAACTGTTCGCAAAGCATATTTAGGTGAAAGTTAAATATGGGCATTGGGCATGGGGCATTGGGCATGGGGCATTGGTTATTGAAACTGACAACTAACAACCAAAAACCAACAAATAACAAATAATATCGTTTCCGGTTGCATCGGTATTGTTCAAACAGTCAACAGTCAACAGTCAACAGTCAACAATTCCGGAGAAGTGCAACCGGAATTGATATAACAAATTACCCTATTTGCGATCGCAACTTCCCCGTTTCCAATTCCGTCTCAAAAGCCGCCCGCACCTTTTCCCACTCCGCTTGGGCTTCCAACAGGCGATCGCGCGCCGTACTCACATCAAAAACCTGTTCCCCTCCAGACTCAACCGCCACGCGACCCATATACTCCAACTCCTTGCAAACAGCAGAAAAAGACACCGCTCCTAAATTGGCGCTGCTCGACTTCAGCGTGTGAGAAGCCAGCTTCAAACTATCAGCATCGCCGAGAAAAATAGCCTCCTTAATAGTTTCTAAATGTTGCGGTGCGTCTTCCAAATATATCTTAATCAGCTCCCCCAAAAAATCTGGGTCTTCATCATCGTCTAGCTCGCGGAGATTTTGCAAAATATGAAAATCAATCGGCGAATCGGCTCCCGGTTGAACGCTCGAAGATGCCGCAGTATCACTGTCAATGCGATCGGAAATATCTGGATTGTTTTGCTCAGTAACCGCCTCCAATTCATCCCGATTCAGAGGTGAGCACTTGCTCAAGGCGATCGCCAACTCTTCCCGGCGCACGGGCTTAGTAATATAATCGTCCATACCTGCTTCCAGACACTTTTCGCGATCGCCCTGCATCGCATTAGCAGTCATCGCAATAATTCTCGGCTTCTTGTTAGCAGGCCATTCCTGACAAATGCGGCGCGTCGCTTCCAACCCATCCATGTTAGGCATCTGCACATCCATCAGCACAACATCGTAAGATTGCCGCTTCAGCGCCTCCAAAACCTCCAACCCATTAGCCGCAATATCAGCCCGATATCCTATCCTGTCGAGTAAATGCGTAGCAACTTTTTGATTCACCACATTGTCCTCGGCCAGCAAAATCCGAATCTGACTAGAATTAGCTGCATCCTGTCCAGCAGAATTGGTTCCAACCTGCCTCAAAACAGCAGGCGTCCGCTGCACGCGGTGCTGTTCTTGAGAATTTTCAAAATACTTCAATCCCGAAGTCAAAGTCGCCACATTTGAAACTTCTCCCCTGCCGCTTCTGCCAGTAACATATCCAAAAACTTGCAGCAACACATTATAAAACTGGGACTGTTTTAAAGGCTTAGTTAAAAAAGCAGAAAAATGTACTTCTGTAGTTTCAAGTTTTTTCCAAACTTCCGCCTTACTTAAATAAGTAAACAGCACCAAAGGTAGTGCTATTTTGCGAGTGTTTTTAACGATGGCATTCGGATTTAGACCGTCCCCGCCAGACAAATTGCTCAGCTCAAATTTCCGAATCTCCACAGCCAAAGCCACACCGTCCATATCGGGTAGATTCATCGCCAAAATAGCTAAATCGAGCGGCGAGTTTCCTTTGATGATTTCCAAAGCCTCAGCACCCGAAGTTACAGCCACGGGTATCATTCCCCAAGACTCTGCCTGCCGGATCAAAACTTGCCGATTAATGGCATGATGCTCAACAATTAACAAGCGCTTACCAGCGGCAAATTCCGGCCTTTTTTCCTCAGCCCGGATGTCATTCGCTTCAGCAGTCACCGTGAAATAAAAAATCGAACCCGAACCGGATATTGACGGCGGAGTAAATTCTGCAGGCGACATTCCAGCGATACTTTGTCCGATCGCAGAAACGGCCGGTTGAGACTTAGAACTTCCCGGAGTAACCTGGCTGACAACCCACATTGTACCCCCCATCATATCGCTCAAACGCTGGCTGATAGCCAGTCCTAAACCTGTCCCGCCGTAATGTCGCGTTGTCGAAGCATCCACCTGCGAAAAAGCTTTAAACAGGCGATCCATCCGGTCTGGCGGAATGCCAATTCCCGTATCTTGCACAGCAAATTGAATCTCGTATTGTCTGCTACGTGCCAACTCTCCTTGGTTAATTGCTAGCGGTCGCGGCTCTAGAATATTAATTTTATCTGGCGAACTGTTAGCAGCTACCTCTTCAATTTGCCTAGCCGTACAGCACACCACAATTTCTCCAGATTCTGTAAACTTAACTGCATTTCCTAGCAAATTTACCAAAATTTGGCGCAGCCTTGTGACATCTCCTAAAATATTTTTCGGAACAGAATCATCAATAAAGTAAGCCAGCTCTAAACCTTTTTCTGAGGCTCTCGGAGCCAGTAATTCTAGAGATTCTTCTATACAGTTTTGCAGCTCGAAGGGGCTGCGTTCCAAATCCAATTTTCCAGATTCAATCTTAGAAAAGTCTAGAATATCGTTAATAATAGTCAGCAAAGCATCGCCGCTGGTACGAATTGTCTCCACAAAATCCCGCTGTTCAGGAGTTAGTTCCATATCCAGCAGCAAGCCCGTCATCCCGATTACCGCATTCATCGGAGTGCGGATTTCGTGACTCATAGTCGCTAAAAATTCGCTCTTAGCTCTATTAGCAACTTCCGCCGCTTGTCGTGCTTGATCCAAAGCTTCATTTTGCTCGGCTAACTGTCGCTGTCGCTGAACTTCCGTTTCTAAAAGTTGTGCTTGAGCTAAGGTAATGCCGACTTGAGCGGCAACATCTTCTAACAGTTCAATTTCGTCGGGATTCCACTGGCGAGTTGCATCGCACTGGTGCAAAGTAATAATTCCATTCGGTTCTCCTTGATAGGAAGTGCGAACAGCCAACATAGATTTTAATCCGATGCGGCGGCACATCGGCCCCGAAGATTCCAGCAAAGGATCGGCAAACACATCGGGAGATGCCAGGGCTATATCCTCAGCGAGGAGTTTTTCGGTGTACGGGTTATAAGTGACAGAAAGTTCTAAATCTAAAGCCGATTCGTGACCGGGTTCTAAGTATTCTGCGACGCAAGGAAGGTGGGGATAAGGTTCGGAAAGATAGGTGTGAATTGTACAGCGATTGACACCAAATACGCGGCCGATTTGGGTGGCGGTAGTTTGAAAAATTTCTTGAGTGTCTAAGGTCGATCGCACTTTTTGAGTAATTTGTTTGAGTAGTAAAACGCGCTGGTACTGACGTTGCAAAGTTCGCTCTCGCTCTTCGCGGGCAATTTCTGCGCCGATGTAATTGCCCATCAACTTTAAAATTTCAAAATTCAGCGGTTTAAAAGGAGATTTAGTGGTGCGGGAAGTAAAGCTCAAAGTGCCAAAAATTCGCCCTTGCACTATTACCCTCGTCCCCACAAAAGCCTCCAACTTGCGGACGCTGTAAGCGGGATGGTTGCGCCACTGAGTAGTGCCGGCTGATTCGACAGAAATAGGTTCGCTCGATCGCAAAACCTCTCGCTCAAAGGTTCTGCTCAAAGCAAAACCGTCTCCTTTAGCAAATCCAAAGGGAAAATCTTCCGGTACATAAGCCGCAATCACTTCGTAGCGATCGCCCAAAACCCTGCCCAACAGCCCGATATCCATCCCAAACTGACTACAGCCCATTGCCAGCAACCGGATCGTTCGATCGTCAAAAGAGCCTTCCGAGGTCACCATTACCTCGTAGAGCGATCGAATTGCGCGCTCGCTTTCCCGCAGTTCCTCAACTCCTTCGAGGCGGTTGCAGACATCGTGCAAAGTCCCGAAAATTCCCGCTATTTCGCCTTGGGAATTCCGCCGGACTTGGGCAAATAGTTCCACGGAAACAAAGCCGGAATTACTGTGAATTCCCAAGGAGTTTTTACCCGGAACCGACTTGGACTTAAATCGCAGTTCTCGGCGTTCAAATTCCGACTTCCCCGACAGCAAAGACTCCAATAAATTTGCACATTGCTCGCGCTCCTGTGGATGCACCCACTCTAAAAAATTAGTTTCCAAACTTTCGGACACCGAATAATTCGTAATTTCCGTCCAAGCGCGGTTGAGAAATTTCCAAACCCCCGCCGCATCTATGTGGAAAATTACTGTTGCTTTCAAAGAGTCAAATAGATGGAATTGTTCTAGATCGTGTTCGCGGTTTTTGACTACAAACTGCTTGTTTGGAGTAATATCTGTATGAGTTCCTACTACCCGCAGCGGTTTCCCGGTAGCGCTGCGTAAAACTTGACCTCGGTTCAGCACCCAGACAGTGCTGCCGTCTTTACAGTACATCCGATATTCTGCTGCAAAATCCGGTGTCTTTTGGGCGAAGTGGTCTTCTAAAGCTGCCTTTACCGAGTCAATATCATCTCTGTGGATGCGACTCCACCATTCCGATCGGCGATTCGAGATTTCCCCTTCTTGGTAGCCCAGCATTTCTTGCCACCGCGCCGAATAAAAAAACTCATCTGTTTCGAGATTCCAGTCCCAAATCCCCTGATTGTTGACTGCAGGGGGGAGATTTGGCCGCTCTACGAAACTGTGGTGAGAAATTTCAGCCACCTCGTGGCTATTTGCTGCTGTCCGCTGTATTTCTGCAGAGAGTTTTTTGTATTGAGCGTTGCTAGATTCTAGCTGGCGCTGCAAAGCGATCAAGCCAGAATGCAGAGATTTTGAATCAAGGGCTTGTAAAAGGATAGTTTTAGGATTGATAATCCCGATCGGGTGATTTGTTTCGTTAATGACTAATAAAGGCAACTGGCAGTAGTGTTTTTGCAGCAGCGCGACGGCTGCTTCGAGGGTAGAGTGCGATCGCACCAGCGGCGGCGAACTGCTGCAAATTGATCCCGCTTTAATTTTGTTAGAGTCTCTTCCCAGCGCCTGCAACTGCACAATATCCCGCGAACTTACCACCCCAACCAGTTTGTGAAGGTTGGGATTTGTAAATTTGGAATTGTGAGCCGCACCAGTCGATTGTTGATCGGGAGTTTCAGTGATTAATACATAACTAACATTGTGTCTAAACATCAGTTGCGCCAAATAGCGAACCGAAGAATTAGAAGGAGCGTGAATTATTCGCGAGCCTGCTATTTGAGGGATTTGATAAAGTTTAATTAAATTTGCGGGTAGCTCTAATTTCTGATTCAGAATTGGCAGTGGCGGAGGGAATGCGAAAGCCGCAGGTGGCGAAGCGCTGCTAATTGCTTTTGGTGTAGATTCCCCAATTCCCTGCAACATTTGCACCAAGCTTTGAGAGCTAATTAAACCAACAAGTTCTTCAGCCTCGCTGACGATCGGCAAATGGCTGATCTGATTTTTCTCCAAGAGATTTGCTAAGGCAAAAAAGTCGGGAATTTCCGATTCTCGGGCTACAGTTACGGTTCGGATCATGATTTGCTCGATCGCAAATCCGCTCAAAGCAGCCCCGATCGAATTTAGCTGTACGACATCTCGCGCTGTAAAAATCCCCAGCACTGTCTGGCCGCCCGCATAGGGAGCTTTTGAGCCGTTGAGACCCAGCCCGTTGCCTCCTGCGTGTACCGCACGCGGTACGCCGTTGTAGAAACCCGACTGTTCCCGCGATTGTCGGGAAGTTCCGTTCATGAGATTTCCGAGTTGAAAATTCCCGCGCGGTTCTACCACGAGGACGTAACTGGCTCCTGTGCTACTCATCAGCTCGATCGCCTTTTCTATGGGCGTCTCAGGGGTGACGGTGAGGGGATTGCGGTTGATGACCTGACTGAGGGAGGGAATAAACATCAGGGGGCATAAAAGTGATATTTGTTGGAAAAACCCGATCGCAAGCAGCAGATTGATTGAGAGGCTTTGCCCGCGAGATTTCCAAGCGCGCTCAAAGTTTCTGTACGATTAAACTCACCCCTACTTCCAGCATCTTGGCATTTAAAATTAATTCCGTGCCATATCCTGATAATTGACGGCTTCTGACTTTCAGAACCAATGCTATCTGCCAGACGGCGGACACGAAGGCGGGCAGGCAATTCCTCGCCTAGCTTAACTGCTGCGGGTTTACGAGCAAGAATTTCTGGGATTGTCTAGACTGCACCCTACTTTCTGGCCCTCAACGGAACTCTCGCTCGGATTCTGTTTGAGGCAAGATACCTGCACGCTACCAATTTACCAGCGACAGGAGGGGAATCACAACAGGACGACTTAGGTATGGCAGCTGTGCAATTAGGGGTTCGAGGGTTCGAGGGTTCGAGGGTTCGATGGCCAAATAGGCAGAAAATAAATAATTCTGAGCATAACTAATTCTATCTTATCTCAATTATGGCCCAGAGGATTTGAGCTTCAATTCTGGCGATCGAACTTGATGAGAATAGCGCTGTTCCCCGCCAGTGCAAAACTCGCATTTCCGCCCTTGGGCCTTAAGCTACCAACAACCTCATCCATTGTTTTAGAACTGAACTCTCGCACCGTGCCATTACCCGTTTTTATCAGCTCCGAAATATCAGCATTAACAGTGTAAGATGTTGCTCGGTCATTGACAACCAGCAAGTAAACATTCTTGCTAGCATCAAGAGTTGCAACTGCCATTAAATCCGAACTGTTAGTGATAGGAAAAAATGTAGTTTTTCCGCCCTGCAATGCCCTAATTCCCATCCGCAAAGCATAGTAGCTCGCGCGCCGTTTTCCCTCATCACCTAGCAAACCTTCCGCCAGTCCCTGCTTACCCCAGTCGTACAAACAGAATATGTGACTGCCGTAAATATAATTATCCCCCGGTTGGGAACCTCGAATCAAATTCTTAATCAAATTTAAAGCTAAAGATAAATCGCCGTAGCTAATTTCGTAAGTTCCCCATTCTCCTACCCAAAGCTGCGAGTTAGCGCGGACAGTACCGTTCATCCAGCCGCGCACTTTGCGGGTGTAGTTAGAAATATCTGCATCGTAGTTGTGGACATTGACTGTATCAAAATAATTCGGTATTTCCTGCAAAGCACTAGCGGGCCAATTGCTGCCTCCTACGGTTTTCGGGCCGTGGATGCGGTAAGTGCGCGAAGGCAAATAAGTTTGGTAAACAAAGTCGATCGCATCTTTTGCCACCTTAACCAATTCAAAATAGTCAGCCCTAGTCCCGCCCCAACCCTGATCGCGATTATCCGGTTCGTTGTGAATTTCCCAATCATCAACGCGGTAATCATTGCGAACATTCAGCCAATAAACCGTAGCAAAAACGTGTTCCCACCACTCGTTCCAATCTTCTCCTGTGCGCGGCGGATTCAGTTGCAGCGCCCAACTCGGATTCCAGTTATTGTCAACATTCCGAATACTCACAACCGGGCGAATATTTACTTGTTTGAGACTATTAAAAATAGTCCGGGCATTGCCTTGCCAAACTCTACCAGGTTTTCCCGACCACCAATAATCGCTACCCTGGGGCGGAGTGGTCATAATCTGATCCCAATGCGCCCAATTAATTATATTTGGATTTGCCTTAATTTGGGATATTTCCGGCCAGCCGTATTTACCATCATCGTCTTCGGCTTCCCATCGGGACATCCCGCCGTAAATCCGGTAGGTATTAATCCCCAAATCTTGCAAATCTTTGATGTCGAAATTGATATTGCCCTCGACTGCACCGATGTAGCGAGTGCTAACACCCGCAGCAGTGCCGGAAATTTTAATTGTTTCGATGTTTTGAGCAAAAGTTGTCATTCCGCTGAACAACTCTAGGGTGAGGGCAATTAAAAAGCCGATTGTAAAATTCCGAATTGTTGTTTTTTATAACACTGGGTTAATAACTAATGACCAACTGCCTAATACCTACTGACTAATTAACTTCAACCGACGCTGAAGTTCTCCCGCCGCCGTAGCAATTACGACCGCCAAAATCGGGTGCAGCGGCTCACTGTAGCGAACTTCTGCATAAGTGAGCGCATGAATGAAAGTAAAATAGGCACAGACTAGCAACAGTGGCAAAAACTCCCGCCAGCGATGCCGCAAAACTATCATGCCCAAAGCAGCAAATACAGGCCAAATTCGTGACGCTAAAATGCCGACAATCTGTTGTAGCGAAAAGAATCGCCGCATTACCTCCACATTAAACATAGCATGATCGGGCCAGTCGCTTACAGGGTTTCCCAACCAGAAAAAAACTGCCTTTTGCAAACAATACCAGAGATAGACAGCAGGCTCGCGGAGGATGGAAGCGATCGCCCGTTTGGTAAAATAGCGATCGCCCTCAATTGTAAAAGCATTGTGTCCGCCATTCCGCTCCGGATTTAGTTCTTCCTGCCAAATCTGAACCATATCGCGTTTTGGCAGTTTTTCATAAGCCAAATGATAAAACTCGGGACTTCCTTGCCACAGTATCGCCGTAGAAACGCTGTAAATCAAAAAAGTCTTGTGAGTTCGATAATTGTGGTAAGTCCAAGGTGCAGTAATGATGATAACTGCGCCCAAATAAGCAATAAACAAAGCAATCTTGCGCTTAAAATGCCATTCGCGCGGCATCAATAGCGGCACAATTGCTGGAAGCAACATCCCTGTCGGTCGACAAAGATTCGTAATTGCCAACAGCGCACCTGCTAATGAAAAACTTTGCCACTGCGGCTGTTCCAATGCCCACAGCAAACCCAGCACGGTTAAAAGTATTAAAGGCGTGTATAAAACCTCTGTTTGCAGCCGCCTGACATGAAAAATGAGGGAGGGATCTATCGCAATTAATCCAGCCGCTACTAAGGAACTTTGAGCGCCAGTAAAACGCCGTGCCAGGATAAAAGTTAGCGGTATGATTGTCGCTCCCAAAAAAGCTTGTACGTAGACTACAGATGCGGGAGAGCGACCAAAAATTGCATAGCATCCAGCCACAAAAAAGGGATAAACTGGCGTCCGGCCTGGTCTCTCAAAAAAATAACCGTTCAGCAGATCGTATGCGAAACGTTCATAGCCCGGTTCGTCGCCTCTGAGACGGGCGGGGGTATCGGGGAGAGTTTGGTTGGTGCGCCACGCCAAATAAAGGCGCAATGCCAGTCCCAGCAGCGTTAGACCAATCAGTACCCAGACAATTATGCGGTGATTTCTTTGCTGTGGCACTTCTGATATGTCTGGTGTCATAAAAACTGACTACGAAGATTTGATTTGCTTTCTCCCAATTTTTTAGGTTGGGAATGTCAAAAATTATATCATTCTAGCTTCCATCTTTTGCGAGAATTGATGTTTTTTTCCCACGGATTATATTTAATGTGAACGGGCGAGCAGAACGCCTCACGGAACAGCCAGACATCGATCGCGCGATGCAATTGGTCAAAGAACACAACCCCACACTTTCACCCGCCATCAATCGTACCTGGATTGACTCGCTGGGACGTGCGGAGGTAATTGCAATCTACCGCATTCACCCCAGCGAAATGAGCGGGCGCACGACAGAGGGCATCAGCAGTCGGTGAATGTCTCTGCTGGCATGGGAATAATAATTTTCTGAGTGAATCGCGATCGTCCTACTCCCAGGCTCAGTAGCATTCCGATCAAACTGGATATGATATTAAATCAACTTACTTGCCAAAAAATCTCTCATGTACCGATTCACTAACTGCGGCTCTTCCTGGTGTACCCAGTGGCTGCAATTGGGAAGGTACTGAATCTGAAAATCCCGCACGTAATCTGCGGTTCCATAGGTTAACTCTTTGCCCAGGGCAACATCTTTTTCTCCCCAAATCATCAGCGTCGGAACTTGCAGCACGCTCCAATTCTGGCGATCGAGAAATCCGCGAGCAATATTGCGGTAATAATTGATAGTAGCAGTCAGAGCGCCCCGTTTGGCAGCGGCATCTTTGTAAGCTTCGATATCTGAGGGGCTAAAGGTGCTTTTGTTAACTGCCATACCTTCCAAAGCAGCCGAAATTGCCTGATAGTCGCCCAACTGAATTAACAACTCCGGCAAAACGGGCAACTGAAACAAAAAGATGTACCAACTTCTCAGCAATTGTTGGGGAGTGCGTAACCCTTCAGCAAACTTGGCGGGATGTGGTAGATTCATCACAATTAATTTATCCACCATTTGGGGATAAGCATAAGCAAAATTCCAGGCGATCGCACCTCCCCAGTCGTGACCAACTAAGACGCAACTTTCGTATCCCAAACCCTGAATAATGCCCTTGACATCTTGCACAAACTCTGCCATCACGTAAGCAGATTGATCGTGAGGTTTGTCGCTGTCGTTGTAACCCCTGAGATCTACAGCCACTACTTTATAATCTGAGGCAAATTCTGGGATTTGATGTCGCCAAGAATACCAAAATTCAGGAAATCCGTGCAGCATCAGCATCAGCGGCCCAGAACCTTGAGTGACATAGTGCAGTTTGATGCCGTTCGTAGGGATAAATTCGTGTTTCCAAGCAGCTTCTAGCACAGACATATTTAATGCTTTCTTTAGCTTTAGAAAAATCGTAGCAGTTACTCTGTTTGAGAGGAACCAACTTTAGGCAGATCTAGCAATTCTCCCAGCACTTGTAAACTCTTCCTTTTCTGTTCCTGTGTGGAACAGGCGTCCCGTCGGTGGTTCTTCGCAAAAGGGCTGCGTAAAAAAAAGCCGTAGCACGGGCGAGGGCTAGACGCCATCGCCCCTTTCCCGAAAAGATTGCTATCTCAGGCAAAATAATAGTATAATATTGCTGGCATATCAACAACTGTCAAGCCCAAAATTACTCATTTTTGAGCGCGCGAAAATCCCGAAGCGCAACATTTTGAGGTGTTGGGATGGTGCCAGTTCAATAATTAAGATCGGGCGAGTGTACTAGGAATTAAAGGAGTTAATACTATGTCGGGCGATCGGCTGCAAAACATTGTTAACCGCTTGACAGATCGTCTAAAGCGCGACGTATTAGTTGAAAAATCCCTCTACGACATTCGAGAAATTTTGCAGAGCGATCGCGCGGTGCTTTATCATTTTTACAAGCAGTGGCAAGGTCGAGTGACTTACGAGATGTTGAGTGCGATCGAACTCTCAATCTTGGGTTCAACGGGGCCAGATGAGTGTTTTAACGGCGACCACGCTGCTTTGTACGAAGCCGGCAGAGTTAGAGCAATTACAGATATTGAAGTAGAACCAATTCACCAATGCCACCGAGATTTTCTGCGTAGCCTGAAAGTTCGTGCCAATTTAGTTGTGCCAATTTTAACGAACAAAGGACTGTGGGGGCTGTTAATTGCTCATCAGTGCAGCGGGCCCCGCACTTGGTCGCGATCGGACATTGAATTCATGCAAAGAGAAGCCCAAAATATGGCACTTTCTCCTACAATTCAAGATAGTTAATCTTTCATCCAAAATCCTGCTTTGTGACAGTTGGGGTCAATTGTCTGTGCGAGCGAAAATTACCAACCAACCAGAATCTTGTCCCTATCTAGCCCGATATCCATCTAACTTTTCCAAACCTTTACTGAGAGGAGATGTTGTCAGAATGGCGTTCTAGGGTTAAGCGGGGGTTTGTAGCGAATTCTTACTTTTCATCACCCAAGTGCTCTTTATCTTGTTCTAATCCATCGATTAAATCGTCGCGATTTTCCTGAGTCTTAAGAAACTCTTCAGTACCCTCTAAATTTAAATTTTTCAGAAGGTGCCTTGCTTGTTTAATACCTTTTGGTGTCAAAACTACTGATTTAATCTGCTGGGGATTACGTTGCTCCTCTAATAGACCATCTTCAGTCAGAAGATCCAAAATTTCAAAATCATGCCCCTTCCAAGCACGTCTGCCTCTAAAGCGAGATTGATAACCTAACTCGTCTTCCTCATCCGATCCAGATACATATAATAACGCAAGTGTCAGAGGTATAGCAATCCTATTGTATCGATTAGTTCGTTCTTCTTTAATTGCACGCTCTACAAGGTTGTAACCCTGTTGCCAAGCAGACCCTTTGTCATTACATATTTCTGTACATAAAATAGTATCATTGGGCGAAATACACTTTGTATAAAACCCTACTGCTTCTGAGCCAACATAAATGGTTACAGACCAATTACAATAATTTCGAGTTTCGGGTTTGAAAGGTTTAGCCATAGAGCGCTCTCTTTCCTGATTTCTTGAACGTCTGCTGTTTTTTTGCCATTTCCTATTTTGAATCTGCCAATCGTTGTTGCTTTGCGATTTTGATCGCTCTGTGCTGTCTACTGTCGCAACTCAGAAACGAAGCGAGATAATGTTCGCGCTCACCGGACGCAGATAACCTTTGCAACTGAACCAACCATTTTCCAGCGTTCCGGTGCAAAATGGTTGGTATGCCATGCAACCACTTCAGCTTTTGTTTGTCACGCTGCCTTTCCTGTGCGCTCCCACCACTGCTTTAACATCTTCTTTCCGTATTCCGCAACCAATTGTAGTCGGATGTATTCATTCCAGTCATTTAAGCTAAGTTCACTCCACAAACCACCTTTCTTAGCCGTTGCACTTTCCTCGTCAAAAAACCTTGGATAAGAAACCTCAGTGTGGGCTGGTATATTGTGTTCTGCAAGCACTTGAAGCAACGAACGACTTTCAAGAAAACGTGTTATTCCAGCTACAAAGGAGTAGTCACATGGATTGTTAGAATTTGCTGTCAAAACGATAACCATATGCCTATAGAGTTGTGGTTCAGCCTTTAAAATATCGATGTCATCCAACATAGCCTGTGCTTGGTTATCCTCTAGTACGTAATCTATCCATTTAGAACCTACGTTGTTGTAATCCTCAACTGTTTCTGGAAGCCAGAAAGTTCCGATCACACTACTAGGATGATGTTTTACTAATGCTGCCATTGTGAAACCACAATCAGTGTATCCGATATTGAAAACAGTACCATTCATAACTTTTCTTCTTCTCCCTATGTTGCTACCGCTTCTACTGATAGATTGTATTGCAGTTGCTGTATAATAACCACTATAATCGAATAATACCGCAGCTCGATGATTTTGCAAAATTTATTGCTGAAGCCGGATGAAGTTGCATAAATCCCACGCAATGTAAACCATTGCCGAGCATTTAATTTCTCATAGATATGGATAGCTTGTCTCCCTAAAACTTCGGGTGCATTCTGTCCTTGTTCGATACCAAACAGGACTTACGCACTCCCACCAAAGAAACAAACCGGGTTTTTTACCTTTTATGTCGGCTACAATGCGTATTTTCGGAAAAAACCCGGTTTCTAGATCCCTGTGCGTAAGTCCTACCAAATTTAATATTAACTAACGGCTACAGCCTCCCCTAAAGGATGCTGCTGCAAAACCGCTTGCAAATACTTCCCAGTATAAGACCTCTGATTTGCCGCCACATCCTCCGGCGTCCCCGCCACAATAATTTCGCCGCCCTTATCTCCCCCTTCAGGCCCCAAATCGATCGCCCAATCGCAGCACCGAATCACATCTAAATTGTGTTCGATTACCAAAATTGAATTCCCCTTATCCACCAATCTTTGCAGGACATTTAACAAATGGTGAACATCATAAAACGACAAACCAGTCGTCGGTTCATCGATTAAATAAAGCGTCTTCCCAGTAGCGCGGCGCGACAGTTCCGTTGCCAATTTTACCCGCTGCGCTTCGCCCCCAGAAAGCGTGGGCGCCGGCTGTCCCAACTGAATGTAACCCAAACCAACATCAACCAAAGTTTGCAGTCTGGCGCCCGCCCTGGGAATATTTTTAAACATCTCCAAAGATTCCTCTACAGTCATGTTCAAAACATCAGAAATCGACTTGCCTTTGTACTTCACTTGCAGCGTTTCTCGGTTGTAGCGCGCACCCTTGCAAACCTCACACTGCACGTAAACATCCGGCAAAAAATTCATCGAAATCACGTTCACCCCTTGGCCGCCGCAAGCTTCGCACCTTCCCCCTTTCACGTTAAAAGAAAACTGCCCCGCTTTGTAACCTCTTGCCTTCGCTTCAATGCTTTCGGCAAACAAATCCCGAATCACATCAAAGACTCCCGTGTAAGTAGCGGGATTAGAACGCGGAGTGCGGCCGATGGGAGATTGATCGATGACAATTACCTTATCAACCACATCCTCTAGAGAGCGTTCGCCTTTAGTTTTGAGGGCGTCCATATCGGGCGGTAAAGGCACTTTTTTGGTGATATAGTGTTGCAGCGACGGGTACAGCAATTCATTGATTAAAGTTGATTTTCCCGAACCGGAAACGCCAGTCACGCAGACGAGTTTTCCCAGGGGAATTTCTACATCAATATTTTTTAAATTGTTGCGCGTCGCATTTATGATTGAGAGAGCTTTGCCGTTGCCTTTTCTTCTTTCATTAGGTGTTTCAATTACTCGCTTTCCCGACAAATAAGCCCCGGTCAAAGATTCCTCGGCCGTTAGCAAATTTTCTAAACTTCCTTGCGAGATAATTTTGCCACCGTGCACGCCAGCACCGGGCCCGATATCGACAATATGGTCGGCCGCTCGCATAGTTTCTTCATCGTGTTCTACGACAATCAAAGTATTGCCTAAATCGCGCAATTTTGTTAAGGTTTGCAGCAGGCGAAAATTGTCTCTTTGGTGCAGTCCGATGCTCGGTTCGTCCAAAACGTAGAGAACACCCGTCAAACCAGAACCGATTTGAGTCGCCAGCCGAATTCGCTGGGCTTCTCCGCCAGAAAGTGTCATTGCTGCGCGGTCTAAAGTCAGGTAATCTAACCCGACATCGAGCAAAAATTGCAGCCTTGCTTTGATTTCTCTCAGGGCTAAATCGGATATTTGGAATTGCCGATCGCTCAATCCCAAATTATTTACTCGTTCGCGGCATTCGCGAATCGAAATACTGGTTAAATCTACAATTCCGTACTGTCCCAACCGCACCGAAAGCGCCTCGGGTTTCAAGCGTTTGCCCTGACAAACCTCGCAAGAACGATCGACCCGATACTGTTCCAACTTCTGCTTGATCAAGTCAGAACCAGTATCGTCGTACTGGCGCTGCAACATGGCAATCACGCCATTAAAATCTCTCCTCAAATCAGTGCTGCCCTCGCGCTTTTTACCTTCTGCGCTGCGCTTGGACTCATTGCCGTACAAAATTACCCGCTGGTGTTCGGGCCTTAATCGATACCAAGGAGTGTCGATATCAAACCCGCAAGTATCAGCAATACTGCAAAGCAAAGAGAGATAATAGGAATTGTCTTTGTCTGACCAAGGCGCGATCGCACAATAAAGAGGCGCTTTCTCGTCGGGAACTACCAACTCCGGCGCAAAAGTCCGCAAACTCCCCAAACCGTGACAGTTTTGGCACGCGCCGTAGGGCGAATTAAACGAAAATAACCGAGGGGAAAGTTCCTCCATTACCGCGCCGTGTTCGGGACAAGCAAAGTTTTCGGAAAATACGATCGGCCCCTGTGGTTCGGAATTTTCATCACTCGGTAACTCTTCAATTATTGCAATTCCCTCTGAATGGCGCAAACAAGTTGCCAGAGAATCAACTAAACGTTCTTCTAAACCTGGTTTTTTAATTAACCGATCGACAACTATCTCGATATTGTGCGTTAGATTTTTATCTAATTCGATATTTTCTGAAAGTTCTAAAATTTCTCCGTTAACTTTGACGCGAATAAATCCTTCCGCAGCTAAACTCGACAATAATTTGCGGTGAGTGCCTTTTTTTCCGCGCACAACTGGTGCCAGAAGGTGAAAGCGAGTGCCGTCGGGAAGCGCCATGACTCGATCGCACATTTCATCAATTGTCTGCGGCGCAATGCAGCGATCGCAAATCGGACAGTGCGGTTCGCCGGCTCTGCCGTAGAGCAATCTGAGATAATCGTAAATTTCTGTAACAGTACCAACTGTCGATCGCGGGTTGTGAGAAGTTGACTTTTGGTCGATCGAAATAGCCGGACTCAAGCCTTCAATCGCGTCCACATCCGGTTTGTCCAACTGTCCCAAAAACTGGCGCGCGTAAGCGCTGAGAGACTCCACGTAGCGGCGCTGTCCCTCGGCAAAAATTGTATCGAAAGCGAGGGAAGACTTGCCAGAACCCGAGACGCCAGTAAAAACGATCAGTCGATCGCGCGGCAGTTCCAGATCGATATTTTTCAGGTTGTGCTGTCTCGCACCGCGAACCCGAATCGTATTTTGGTTGTTTGAGTGAGAATTCGTCACATTATGCCCGTTGCGGGATGCACTTGGCTGGCTGTTTGAGGTTTCGGCGCGTTGGGACATGAGAGTAGTGCAAAACAGTGCTTAACCATCTTAGCGCTGCCGATCGAATTGCTGGCATCCAAACTCAAGAATATCAAAGAATTGTCAAATAAGTTTCCGTCGGCCCGTCGGGCAAAACCTTCAAACTTTGATGCTTCAAATCCACTTCTATTCCCAGCGCTTCCATCGGAATCACGCCTAAAAGTGGCGTTTTCCCCTCTGGCAATTCCAAACACTCAAAAGTCCCTTCGCGCCCGCACAGAGAAATCTTGGCATCTTGAAAAATCCTCGCCTCACTAATACCCGTGGCTGTTTCCACCACCACTTGCTTGAGGATTTTCAAACCCAGTCTGGCGATGACATCTTTAGGCAAACACAAAGTTGTCGCGCCCGTATCCACCAAAACATTTTCTAGAGTAAAAGACCTGACTTGCTCGATTGGAATCAGACCATCTTCGGCTTTTCCTTCATCTAGCCGATTCGTAATTACTAGGGTTGTGATTACTTTTCCCATTGCGGTTTCCGTAGTTGTTTCCATTACGTTCAAATTATCATAAATTGCTGCTTTAATTATAGCGCACATATTTCCCCAGATTGTAAGGCGATGCACTCGCCCTTCTGCACCGCCCCCTGACGAATAGCTCTGGCTAAATCATCAAATTATTGCACCCCAATAAACTTGTGAGTTTGCAAAGATAGCCTGTAACTAGGATTTTGTTTCAGCAATTCCAAAATAATTGGAATCGCTGATTTTTTTGAGTTCCATTCTGGTTGCAAGAAAACCGGAATATTCACATTATTTTCCAAATGCTTGTGATAAAATTCAACTTCTTCGCCAGTGCTAATCACTAACTTAATTTCATTTGCTCTAGTCCAAAAAAGCTCTTGCACCGGATATTTAGGATTGACGTGTTCCTTCGGAGAAAGAGTAATCCAAGCCTGCGGAGACACATCCTGCCAGCAAGCACCCGAAGTTTCAATACTCACCTGCTTGTCAGCTTCTAACAAAGCTTCAACTAACTCCGGCAAATTCTGGTGAATGAAAGGTTCACCGCCAGTAATTACCACTCTCGGAGACTGCAATTGAGCGAGCAATTGTGCGATCGACTGCGGCACAGAGGGCAAACCTTTGCCCCCATTTTCGTAACCCGTGTCGCACCAAGGACACCGCACAGGGCAACCGGCCAATCTGATAAAATCAACTAAAGTCCCCGTCCAGTAACCTTCGCCTTGAACAGTACATTGAAAAGTTTCGTGAATCGGTAATTTTACCTGCAAATTTGAACCCAGCATTTGCGCCTCTGATTAACTAAAAAATACATCATTCTGTAGGGTGCGCCATCCGCACCTTACTCTCTACTTTTGAGTTTATAGGGTGCAGCACGCGCACCTTACTCTATATATAAAACTGACTTGTATATTCTTGAATAATTAGCAGTTTGTGGCAATTTTAAAATGAACCGCAAACCGCAAACAACTCTTTAATTATGCTGTTCAGGTTCCATCATAGTAGCCCAGCGACGTTTCAATGCCAAAGTCAGCCCGTCAGCAATGGGGACGACACTGAGAGTAACTCTGGGATCGTTACGCAATTTGTCGTTAAAAGTACGAATGGCGGTGGTACTTTCGTCTTGTACTTGAGGGTCAGCAACTCGTCCAGACCACAGAACATTGTCAATTACAATTAAACCCCCATTGCGTACAAGTTGCAGCGATCGCTCAAAATAAGCCTCATAATTTTCTTTATCGGCGTCGATGAAGGCAAAATCAAAGGTTCCTGCTTGTCCCTCGGCTATTAGTTTGTCGAGAGTATTTATTGCTGGGCCCAACTGCAAAGAAATCTTATTAGCCACGCCCGCAGCTTCCCAATAGCGTCGCGCGATCGCAGTATATTCCTCGCTGACATCGCAGGCAATAATTTGACCGTTAGGAGGCAGCGCTAAAGCTACGCACAGCGAGCTATAACCAGTAAAAACGCCAATTTCTAAGGTTTTGGTCGCTCCCATAAGCTGCACTATGAGCTCCATAAACTGACCTTGTTCGGGAGCAATCTGCATCATACCCATAGGATGTTTAGCAGTTTCTTCCCGTAGTGAAGCGAGAATATCTGGCTCCCGCAGAGAAATAGATAACAGATAATTGTAAAGTTGATTTTCTAAGCCAAGTGTTGAGTTCGCCATAGGTTTGTCCTTGCTGCTGACTTTTGATTTGAGATTGTAGACGCGCAGTTAATGGAAATCGGAGACTGTAGAGTTAATTTTGGCACCTATTTTGCTGTGGCTGATGACAGGTTGCAGTAGCAGTGTCTCGGTTACACAGAGGCAACTTGCAAAACGCGCGCTCTACTTGCAAATCAGTTTATCTCAGCCACAGGTGATTTAGCACCTCTGGAAAATAAAAATGGATAGAAGGGAGCGTTTTGAGATTGCTGCGTTGCTAGCAGGGTGTAACGCCGTTAGTGATAGCAGTTCAAAAAATGAATGCAACTCTACACAAGCTGGAAAGTCCTACATAATAAGCTATTTCCCATCTCAAATTTCCAATAAATCTCAAATGATATGAGTCGGGGAAAAAGTGACTTCATCCCGATCGCGAAGTAGACGAACTGCGAAAAACATAAGTATGTCATTGCCAGTGAAATGAAGCAATCCCAGAGGTTGTGATTCGTTTACATTTTGTTACATTGTCAAGTTTTTTTGTGTGGCTCTACTTAGGGCTTGCTGAATAATCGAGTGCATATTGCGTCGCGAAAGGTTTCGAGCGCGCGAGCGAGAATAAAGTGCA
>NZ_JAUBUG010000099.1:0-20797 GCF_036705345.1 Microcoleus sp. B3-D2 | reverse complement strand
GAAATGCAAAAAGCTAGGCTATCGTTCCATACTACTCTGACACACCCAAATAATTTGGCTAACGCCAATTTCTGAGAGGGTGTCGGATAGCATCGGTAGCGATATCTAGCTTTCATTTATTTTTGATATTTACTGTCTGTACTTCACATGAAGTGGAATAAAAAGCTGTCGAACGAAGGACGGGGCTTTAAACTCAAAGTTTTCGGTAATTCAGTCCTGGACGCAAAAAGTGGTTTGGCGTTCTACTTATATCGGTTAGGTGTTCTTGGGCCGTACACCATAAATATAGAGGTTCTGCATCCAGCACTCAATTGCTGGTGAGACACTGCACTCACCGCGAATAATTAGGGTAACTTACTGGGCGTAAAAATTGTGGTAAGGTGCGCCGAAGAGCACCCTACCACAATCAATCTGGCAATCAGGAGGATTGAAAACCGTGCCTGATGTCAAAAAGGTCGATCGGCTTACTCAGGCAAACAAACATCGGGAGGGCACAAATTGGGGAAATCCAAAGTTGTGACTTCCAGCGTATCCAACTCAACTCTCCGAATTACATGATTGTTCGTATCAGCAACAAACAAATGAGGCCCGATCGCACTCAACCCTGAAGGTTCAAAAAATCGAGCCTTGAGACCTTTAGCATCAACCAAACCTGCTGTACCATCTCCAATCATTGTTCTGCACGTACCGCCCCGGTGGTCGATCCGCTTAATTTTGTGATTGTAAGTATCAGCCACCCAGAGGTAATTTTGAGCGTATTCAACACCCAAACAGTGCTGCAACCTGACTTCATCACCGCGACCATCTTTATCCCCAAAACCAAACAATTCACCGCTACCGCAAACAGTGCGAACCTTCGGGTCTTCATCTATACCCACAGCACGAATCGAACTAATTTCGCTGTCGGCAACAAACAACTCCGATCGATCCGTAGCGAGGCCGCTGGGCTGAGAAAAAGCAGATTCTGCAAGATTCCCGTCCACACAGGATTCTCGGCCAATACCCGCATAAGTGCCGATCGTGCCAGTGTCTAACTGCATTTCCCAAATTTGGTGTGAACCCGCCATTGCAATAAAAAGTCTATTTCCAACTCTTTCTAAATCCCAAGGCGAATTCAATTGCGTTTCTAAACCCTTGCCGCTGCGGGGTGAAATTTCGTGACTTTGTTCGCCGGTACCAGCAACAGTTTCTACCCGTTGAGTCGTAAAATCAATCTTTCTGATAGCATGATTTTCCGTATCAGCAACATATAGAATTTGACTTTCTGCATCAAAAGCCATACCTTGAGGTGCAAAAAACTCAGCCTCTTCAAAGTCCCCATCAGTTAAACCCGGTTTGCCACTACCGATGACGTGCAGCACCTCACCTTCGAGGGTGCTGACAACAATCCTATTATGTCCTGAATCGGCAATAAATAAGCAAGAACCGACTAAGTTTTGTATGACTGAATTAGCAGGCCCGGGCAATACAGTTTCATCTACAGATTCATTTTCCTGGCTCATTTCGCCCAAAAGCGCGACCTGTTGGTGAAGATGTTTTGCCTCCGTTGCAGCGATCGCAAATGCCAGCACTTTACCGGGAAAAGCCAGCGGTGTTGATACAGGTTTGCGCTGTTTTTCTAAGCTAAAACGGAGTTGTTTAAATTTGAGTGCATTTTTATCTTTGTATTCAGCAATTAACTTGCCAACTAACTCGTCAAGTGCTTCTCTATTGCCTTCACCGGAAACAAAGCCGACGACATAACTTTCAGGATCGATCACCATTAAAGTCGGCCAAGCGCGAACCGCGTAGCTTTGCCAAACTTTCATGCCGCTGTCTACAATTACCGGATGTTCGATATCGTAGCGGAGGATAGCTTGGCGGATGTTTTCTACTTCTTTTTCGTTTTCAAATTTGGCCGAGTGAACGCCGATAACGGTGAGGGAATCTTTATATTTTTGTTCGAGGTATTTTAAGTCGGGCAGGACGTGCAAGCAATTGATGCAGCAGTATGTCCAGAAGTCGAGGAGGACAACGCGCCCTTTTAAGGATTCAATGGATAAAGGTTTGTCGGTGTTTAACCAGGGGTAGTTTCCGGGGAATTCTGGTGCTCTGACGCGAGGCATGGCATCTCCTGGGTAGGATGTGAATGATTTTTTTACTTCTTTAATTTAGCGGGAAGTTTAGCGGCATGGGGAAAAAGCGGGTTAAACAATGGCTTGTGGTACAGGTCGGAGTGCCTGTACCACAAGAGGGGGCGAGGGGTGCGATCGGGCCTCACTGTCCTTCCTGCGTATAAATACTCAAAAAAAACCTCTGGAATTAACATCTAAAAATCTTAGCCAAGATGCTTGACATCCCTGAATGGCCAGTTTAAGCTATGTCTATGAACCTTAGCAAAGGTTTTTAGGAATCAGCCTATGTCTAAAATTATCTACGATGTCATCCAGCGTTTTGAGATAGAAAACGGCGTACCGCGCCTGATTTCAACCAATATTCAAGTGATTGAAGGCGGCGAAGATTTGATGTCTTTAGCTGTGAGTAAACTCAAGCAACTTGGTTTCTATGACAAGTTTGAGGAAAAGCGAACCTCTCAATATATAGGATACAGACTTAAAAACCCGAGGAAAGGAGATAAGCGCTATCAACTTGTTTTAGCTCAGCGGAAAGAGGGTTTATGTATTTCTATTCCCCAAGACAGATTAGAACCATATCTCTTGAATATGGGGTTTTACGCTCCTGTCCCAGGAGAAGAGGTTATAGGTTGTTGTCTAGCAAGAAGTTATTGGATATTACCTAGTAAGAGAGACAAGTTTCTAAATTACATTAACCCAGAATATTTGCATATTTTTCAGGAGTTTCAAATAGGAAGTGATAGCGAAATTAAAGGAGATTTTTACCTAAATTCCTACGAAGGAGATGGTTGGGGTTATGGAACGGTTTTTCCCCGCAAGCTACTGGATGAGTTTCAAGCAGATACTTTAAGCAATGACCCCCTATCTTATTTAATAGTTAATTCCGATAAACTATTTCCCTACGCACGGCAAGTATCTATCAGTTCATGTGAAGTTCTAGAAGAGTTTCTTGGTTACTTTGCACAAATTCTCATGGAGGCACAATAATGTCTGTAAAAGCTAAAAGACTTGTCAACCCTTACTAAGAAAGAATGCTGGAGTTTCTTCACACCTGTGTAGATAACAACTACAAAATTCATACGCAGGTTAGCTTATCCCAAATTTGCGAACAAGTCAGCAACCTTGACTGGGAACTAAAAAAGTTTTTATTTAGCCCCAGTGCTGTGGATGCTCTAATCACAGACTCGAACTACAATCCTTGCTTAGTAGTAGAGTTTCAGTCTGACTACCACGATAGCCCAGAAGCGAAAGATCGCGATCGCAAAAAAGCTACTTTACTTGAGTTTGCCAAAGTTCCCTTAATTTACTCGCGGGTAAAAAACTGTGGTTTGTTATATCTCTCCTCTCAAGATGAAGAAGTAGTTTTCAATTTATTCACAGGACAAAATAGGGAAAATGCCCAAGCGCTAATCAGGCAGTATTGCAGGGAATCAGTCGCGCATCAAGTTAAGCTTATAGCTTGGTAAGTCGGAATAGTTAGGTTATTTCCGAAAATACAAAGCTAATTAATACATGGGTTCTCGGGCGGGTTCACCAACAATATAGTCTTCTTGCTTCTCTCAAATTTTATCCTTGGTTTTCCCTGCTGTTATTTTCCAAAATAACCAATACACCGTTAATTTTTTTCTGGTCGATCGCACTTGCGATCGAGTTAACCCACAGATTGATATTCTGCGATTCCCCTTGCAAAGGCAATCTTGACGCGATCGCAGTAATATTGTTCTCATCTGAGTGGTAGACGGATTGTAAATGTACTGCCTTTTCCTAACTCACTCTGGACTTGAATGCTGCCTTGATGAGCCACTGCGATCGCATTTGCAATCGATAGCCCTAATCCAGCACCACCCGTGGCTCTAGAACGATCGCTCTGCACTCGGTAGAAGCGGTCAAAAATTCGCGTTTGTTCGGCTGGGGCGATACCAACACCCGTATCCTGAACTTGAATCACCGCTTCCTTGTCGGTGCAGTCCAGGATAGCAATGATTAGCCCTCCTGGGGGAGTGTAGTTAATAGCGTTGGTAATTAAGTTCGTCACCATTCGGTAAAGTTGGGCTTCATCCCCAAGAATTACAACGGCTCGCGAAGCACGATTTTCTAACTTCAATTCCACCTCAGACACCATTGCTAAACCTGCAAGTTCTTCTACTAAATCGCCAATCAGATAGTGGAAACAGCAATGCTGCAATTGAGTCGGAATCTGTTGTTGCTCAATTCTACAAATAAACAATAAATCTTTCACTAACCTAGAAAGGCGGATGTTTTGTCGTTCGATAATATCCAGGTTTTGACTAACCTCCGGTAAATCTTCAGCCTGACGAGTATCCTCAACAGTAGTCTGAATGACAGCCAGAGGCGTTCGCAATTCATGAGCGGCATCGGAGGTGAATTGCTGCATCTGGAGATAGGACTGATAAATTGGTCGCATCGCTAATCCAGATAACCACCAACTCGCTCCTCCCACTAGCAGCATGACCAAGGGTAAGCCTAAAAAGAGCAACAATCGCAAGGTGTTAAGATAGGCATCCCATTCTTTGAGCGATCGCCCAATTTGCATATAACCCCAAGGCAAACCGCTGTTTGTTCTCAGTAATAGAGAAATTTGATAAAAGCGATCGCCATTAGAAAGATGCAGAATTTGCCAAAACTCTTTTGGTGCAAAGTTTTCTAATACATCCGGCTGCTCTCCAACCTTCCCTAATATTGCCCCAGATTGGTCTAAAAAGCGGAGATAATATCCCTCCTGCTGAAACACCCTAGCAGTATGTCGCGCCCCGTCATTGCCTGAAGAGTAACAGTTTTCATTCCACAGACACAAACCGGGCAAAATAGTTTTCAAGCTGGATGAAAGCTGTCCCGGTTGTTGTAATTGTGGTTCGATAGTGTCATGCAGCGTTCCGGCTAAGGACTGTAGTTTTTCCTGGAGGATGTATCGCTGCGTGTGAAACACAACCTGATAGACTGCAACACCGCATATACCTAACAACAACCCAATGACGATCGCATACCAACCCGCAAGTTGCCAGCGCGTGCGGTTAAATAGCTTGTTGGAGTGCATATTATCTGTTGACTGTTGACTGTTGACTGTTGACTGTTGACTGTTGACTGTTGACTTCTTCCTTCTTCCTTCTACTTAGTTACTTGTTCAAGCGATACCCGAATCCATGAACCGTTTCAATCATCCCGTCACAGCCATAATCTGCCAGCTTGCGGCGCAACAGACGAATTCTAGCAGCAACTACATTGCTCATCGGGTCAGTATCCACATCCCACAGCCGAGTCAAAAGTCGATCGCGCGTGAGGATTTGGTTCGGGTGCTGCATGAAATATTCCAGTAACCGAAACTCGTTAGCCGTCAGAGGAATCACCCTTAGCTGTCCTCCGTCATTGGTAGTGGAGATGGTTGATTTAGTATAGTTAAGCCGCAATCGCCCCACCTCAAGCTGGTCAGAATTAAAATGCGGCAACTGCTCCGGCGACACACTCCGTCCCCGTCGCTGGAGAGCTCGCAACCGGGCTAACAACTCCGCTTTAACGAACGGTTTCATCAGATAGTCATCAGCCCCAGCATCCAGCCCAGCCACCATATCCTCCGTGCGATCTTTTGCCGTCAACATCAAAACGGGTAAAGGATTATTCTGCCGGCGCAAACGTTGGCACAATTCTAGCCCAGAAGTTCCTGGTAGCAACCAGTCAAAAATCGCCACCGTGTACTCGGTCCATTGGTCTTCCAGATAGTTCCAAGCAGTTGTGCCATCTTGCACCCAATCCACCAGGTACTTTTCTCGGCTCAAGGTGCGTTGCACGATCGCACCCAAATCTGGTTCGTCTTCCGCCAGCAGAATTCTCATTTTATTGCAACCTCGTCCTCTTTCGTTGGTGTCTGCTCAATGCCATAGTTTCTCAACCCGGTTGCTTCCATAATCCGTTTCGGCATCAGAAACTTGCCAAATCGAGCATACAATGCAGGTAGAACCAGTAGAGTGAGAGCAGTTGAGGTAAAGAGTCCGCCGAGGACGACGATCGCCAAAGGCTGCAACAATTCCTTACCAGCCCCACCGCTTAAGACCAGGGGAATCATCCCCAATGCCGAAGTGAGTGCTGTCATCAGAATTGCCAGCAACCGTTCCGTCGAGCCTTCCACAATTACCTTGGAAAGTGGCATTCCTTGAGCGAGTTTGGTGTTGTAGTTGTCTACCAGCAGCAATCCATTGCGCGTCGCCACGCCAAATAGCGTCACAAATCCCACCATTGAGGGAACAGAAAGAACACCGCCCGTTAGCAGCACGGAGATAACACCGCCAACCAGTGCTAATGGTAAATTGATCATCACCATCAGCATCGCAGGAACGGATTTTACGGTGAAGTACATCAATACTGCGATCGCCACCACCGCTAATATTCCGAAAATTAGGAAGTTTTGAGCAGCGCGTTGTTCCGACTCATACTGTCCGCCGTACTGAATATAGTAGCCTTGGGGCAGTTGCACTGATTGCTTAACCTTGGCGCGAATGTCACCGACGACCGAACCAACATCGCGTCCCTGTACGTTGGCTGACACCACAATTAAACGCGAGACATTTTCTCGGTTAATCGTGTTTGGTCCATTGCCAAAGTCAACCTTTGCCACTTGCGAAAGCGGGATGATTTGACCTGTTGGCGCATTAACTTGGAGGTTGCGAATCGTGTTGAGATTGCGACGGGCTGATTCGTTTACCCAAACCAACACATCGACCAACTGTTGACCATCGGGTACTTGAGCAACCACGCGACCATTCAGGGCTGTTTCCGTGAAATCAGACAATTGGGCGATCGTCAACCCGTAGCGGGCGGCTGCATCCCGATTAAATTGAATTTGTACCTGACGGATGGGAATTTGGGGTTCAAGCTGAAGGTCTACCAATCCCTTCACGCCTTTCATCGTCGTTTCGATTTGTTCTCCAATGCGGCGTAGTTCTTGTAAATCGTTGCCGAATACTTTGATCGCGATCGCACTCCTGACCCCCGACAACACTTCATCCATGCGGTGACTGATAAATCCACCGACATTAGTGGCAACTCCCGGAAACTGACCCAACACGTCCCGCAAAGCTTGAATCGTAGCAGGACGGTTTTTCATAGCTGCTTCACTCAGTTCCACGTCCAAGTGTGCCAAGTTCACCGATGCCGCATCCGGGTCGCCCGGAGCACGCCCCGATCGCAGTTGTACTGATTCAAACCTGGGGTCATCCTTAAGTGCTGTTTGAATCGCTAACCCAACGCGATTGGTTGATTCCAATGAGGAACCCGGATAAAGGGCGATCGCATTCATCAGCGATCGTTCCTGGAACGTTGGCAGAAAATCCCGTCCTAACGTCGGCACAATCAACATTGCCGCTACCATTGAGGCTGTGGCCAATCCTAAAATTAAGCTAGAGCGACGCATCGCCATTCGCAGCAACGGATCGTAAAGTTGTTTAGACCACCGGGCTAGGAAGGGTTCTGTCGTCTGCATCCGGCTGTGGGGCAGCAGAATGGCACACAATGCAGGGGAGATTACTAGGGATTCCAGGCTGGAGATGATTACCACCACCAGATAGGCAATGCCCATTGGGGTGAAGATGCGCCCTTCCACACCAGAAAGGGTGAAGATTGGTGAAAAAACAATAATCCCAATTAACGTGGCTCCAATCAGTGACTCGCGCACTTCCTGAGAACCCTCAAAAATAATTTCCATTGCTGGCTGGGGATTGGGCGAGAGGCGATTTTCCCGTAAGCGGCGGTAGGTATTTTCGCAGTAGACGATCGCATCATCAACTGCTGTCCCGATCGCCACTACCAATCCGCCGAGGGTCATAGTGTTGAGTTCCAGCCCGATCCAGGAACACACTAACAGCGAGAACAGTAGCGAGAGAAAGAAATCCAGCAAACAGATGGTGAGGGTGCGCCAGTTCATCAGAAAGGGAATCAGAATGGCTGCGACAATCAAACTGCCTTCGATCAACGCCGATCGCACATTACCAACTGAGGCATCAATGTAGGCATCTTGCCGGAAAGTGACATTCGCCTTCACATCTTTGGGTAAGCCCGGTTTAATTTCCTCCATCGCCTCGATGATGGCTTGCGTGACGGTGGGACTATCTACCAAAGGTTGTTTGTTGACCATCAGCACTACAGCCCGTTTTGTATTCCAACTGGCATCGCCTCGCTGGAGTGCAGCCCCAATCTTCACCTCTGCCACGTCCCGCAGTAGAATGGTTTTTCCCTCCTGCACCTTAACCACTGCTTTCTGCAAATCTGCGATCGTCTGGATTTGTCCCTCTCCCCGAATTACCAATTCGCGATCGGGGTCAATTAACAATCCACCGGCGGTTTTGGCATTTGCCTCGTTTGCCGCCTTGACGACTTCCTGAAGGGAAACCTTCAACGCTTGGAGTTTTTCAGGATTCGCAATCACCTGAAACTGCTGAATTTCTCCGCCGTAAACCAGCACTTGCGATACGCCGGGAACTGCCAGCAAGCGATTGTTGATTTTGCCATCCACCAAACGCCGCACTTCCATGATCGATGTAGTGTCTGACGTGAAGGCATATTGAATCACCGTCCCGATGGGGGGAGCTAGGGGCGATATCTGCGGTGTACCTATGCCTTCTGGAAGTCGGTCTTGCGCGTCCTGCAAGCGCTCTGCCACGAGTTGACGAGCTTGATAGGGGTCAGTACCCCATTTAAACACTACCCGCAATACCGAAATTCCTACGGCTGAGGAGGTACGGACGACTTCAACTCCTGGTGTTCCGTTGACCGCACTTTCTAGCGGTAACGTCACCAAGGATTCCACCGCTTCCGGGGCTAGGCCGGGGGCTTCTGTCTGTACTTCTACTTGAGGGGGCGCAAAGTTGGGCAACACGTCGAGGGGCATTCGACTTACAGTATGCAGACTCCAGATGGTTAGAGCGATCGCCCCGAACACCACTAACCATCGTTGAGCAATAGACCATTTGGGGATGACGTTTAACATAAGGATGAAATTTGGATAGCATGAGGCAAGCTTTTAGGAGACGGAGTAAAGAGATTTACTCAGTCGCGATCGACTGTTACCAAAAATCTTGGTTTTTGAATGTCTACCGATCCTTGCCTTTTAACCCAAAGAGGGCGAATCCACCCACCAGTAAAACTCCTGCGCCTGCTACCCACATCAAAGGTGACGATCCTTGAGCAGGCTGCGTTTCTGCTGGCGATGTAGCGGCCGATGCTTGCGATGTAGCGGGCGATGTAGCGGGTGATGCCTGCGTTTCTACTTGCGATGTAGCGGGTGATGCCTGCGTTTGGGCCGGAGGTTTACCTCGCAATGCCTCCGAGTACAAAAGCGTTGCCCCCTGCATCACAATCTGATTTCCCGGAACTAAATTGCCTTCTTTAATTTCCACCACATCTCCAGAGTCGCTACCAGCCTGAACCGAGATGGGTTTGTATGTCGTTCCCTCTTGGATGTAGACGAGCTTTTGCCCATTGGCATCAATCAAACTGGTGCTGGGAATTTTTAGAATACCTCCATCGGTCGTGGGGGCGATCGCCTGTGTCTTAATTCCCAATGCGGTTGCTTTACTGGCATCAACCTCAATGGGTTGCATAATCTTCGCCGCATCGCCACCTGCAAACTCGTTGTCATGCCCAACGTGCCCTAGCACCGGAGCCGAAGCCGTGCACAACACTAATCCCAAAACAAAACTAGATCCGTAACGGACGATCAATAATGAATTTGAAGTTAAAGATTTCGATAGCATGGAAATTTCCTCCTCACATTTAGCAAACGGGTGTGATGAAAACAGCCACTCCTCTGAAGGGCAATCCTTCCTCACCCCAGAGTTGTGAACCTTCTCCAGCTAGAATGTCAGGCGGAAATAAAAATTTGATGAAAATTTGAGGCGAAGTCTAAAATTAGACACATCTATACCTTTGCTCACTAACATGAGGTGCAAAGAGGGCATAGGAAGCCCCCACACACCTCACTTCTTTGAGAAACGCTCTATTCCCAAAAGATTACAGCCACATTATTCCGAAATAAATCTAACAACAACCGCCGCCGTTATAATGCCAAGTCGAATCAGTAATCAACACCTTATCCGGCATTAATCCCCCCAACTTCCCAGCAGTTTTATCGCACACAGCCGCCGGCACGCCCCGCTGCAAAACGTGACCCGCCCCGTCATCAAACAGCTCCTCAGACCCCGCATAAATCGCCGTCTTGCCAGTAAAAATGCAAGCTCCATCATCCGGTACAGGCACTTTGAAAGACACCGAATCCAGGCTTTCTAACAGCAAATCCGCATCCAATTGATAATTGTGTTTGTCCAGCAGTCGGTAAGGCCTTCTCGCCCGCACTTCCACTTGCCCAAAACCAACGTCTACAAGGTGTTGAACGTATTCTTCGTATGTCAGAGCACCCGACAAACACAGCGCCCGCAAGCGATCGTCTTGCTTCAAATGCTGCGGAATGGGGCGAGTTGCGATCGGATCGCTCATCAACAATCTGCCACCCGGTTTTAACACCCGATAAGTCTCTTTTAATGCTTTAGCTAAATCCGCTGGTTCAAAGATATTAAACAAGCAGTTTTGGGCGACAACATCTACAGAAGCATCCGGCACTGGCAACGCAAAAGCATCGCCTTCACGAATTTCTACAAAACTCGGATCAAACCAATCATTTTCTTGGGCCGCAATTTGCAAGTTTCGTGCAGCGGCATCTCGCATTGCTGGAACCGGCTCGACGGCAATAACCGCTCCTTTGTGTCTAGAAAAATATGCAAATTGTAGTGCTTCTAGGCCGCCGCCGACGCCTACATAAAGCACGAATGGATTGCCCACAAGTTCGGCGGCGTGAACGGTTGTGCCGCAGCCGTAATTCATTTCTTGCATTTGTTCGGGAATTTTTAATCCTGGCAATTGCAAGGGACTGCTTTGGACGCAGCAAAGTCCGATTTGGGGTGTTTCGGCAACATCACTGTAGAATTTGGCTGCTGTTTCGAGGTAGGTCATTTTTTAGTGTCCTTTAATTTTTAACCGCAGATGGAACACGGGCGGGACGCCCATGCCGCGAAGACGTTCCGAAAGATTTTGTTAGGTGGCAAATTCGACTTTTTGTTCGGATTTGGGCGGATTTTCGGGTTCGGAAACAGTTGTTTTGGGATCTGCTAATTCGGTGGTTGGCTGGCTAGGAGTTTCAGCGGCAACTGGTGGCGTTGGCGGTACAAGATTGGGAGACTCTTCTGGTATCGCGGGAGCCACTACTTTTGGTACTGGAGCTTTTCCTGTTATTTCTGGCAGGGTTGGTGCCTCTGAAGGATTAGCAGGTTGGGGTTCTTCACGCAAGAAGTTGCGGAACCGATTGTAGTATCCTTTATATTCCTGTTTTTTTGTTTGGAGAGATGCTGTTGGGGTCGGTTCTATTATTTTAACTGGTGCAACAACTTTCGGGGTTTCTAACTGAGGAGTTGCTGTCGGTGTCGGTTCTATTACTTGAACTGGTGCAACAACTTTCGGGGTTTCTAACTGGGGAGTTGCTGTCGGTGTCGGTTCTATTACTTGAACTGGTGCAACAACTTTCGGGGTTTCTAACTGGGGAGTTGCTGTCGGGCTCGGTTCTGTTATTTTAACTGGTGCAACTTCGGGAGCGACTGTTGGCTCTAAGCTCGGTTGGGTAACAGGGGTTTCTGGAACCGCTGGTGAGGGTTGGACAACTGGTGTTTTTTCTAATGCAGGTGTCGGTGTCGGTTCGGGGGTTGGGGTTGGTTTGGGTTCGGGAGCTTGGTAGGTGCGATCGACTATACCGCGAGCTTGTGCTGCTGTTAGTTCGCGCCGCACTAATTTTGAAAGAGTATCTTGACCGAGGGGTTGGTAATTTATCAGTCTGGCTGTATTATTAAAGGCGTTTTTGACAATTTTTCCTCGTTCGTCAATTAATTCTAGCTGTACCCAGTTTTTCCCTGGTGTGAATCCTTTAAGATATATAGGTTGCCACTGGTCGATCGCAAAGCTTTCGCCGTTCACTGTGGCTCGAATTTTCCAATCGAGTATTTCATCTTGGGAATTTTCTTGCGCCACTTCGTGCGGGGGGGCATTTGTCAAGTAAAAGTCGAGCAGGATGGGTTCTGCCCCGTAGCTGCCTTGGGGGCTGTTGTACGTTAATAGGGGCAATGTTCGATCGGGATTATTGTCGTCTGTTTTGGTAAAAACGTGAAAGGTGGTTTGAGCTGCGGCACCTTCGTTTTTAAAGCTTTCTTCCCAAGGGCGAGCGGCGAACACCTGCAGGGTATGGGTTCCCGGTTCTAAGTCGGAGAGCGTTAAAGGTTGGTTGATGTCGTAAACTGCTGCATAAGGTTGGTTGTCTAATAAAACTTGCAGATGGGGGCCCAAACCCAAGTTTGCATCTTTGAAAATGGGCAAGTCCTTCACTTGGAACTGAACAGACACATTTATATCCTGAAGCACTTCGTCAGGTTTTGGATTCAAAATACTAATTTGAGGCTGGTAGATTTCTAGAGCCTGACGCAGTTGTTGAATGGCTTCTGGGGGAGAAACCTCTGAGATTCTGTTTACTGGGGCGGTAGCTGAGTCGCTCTTGTTCCCTGATTTGGGCAATTCGGGATGGCCCGCGCCACAACTTGCTAAACCCAAAATTAATATTGCTGCTGCGAACAATGCCAGCAGCCTGCCCGCAACCGTTCTGTGCCAATTGATCCCAATCACGCAACCATACTCCTAGAAGCCTTCTCATAGGGAACTATAGCCCAAAAATGAATTTAGTATTGGGAAATTGCCGCTCAGGAATTCCAAAGCCGCGTAGGAACCCGGATTGAGCCAGCAGCGGCAAACCCATCCTCTGGCACTCTTAATTCCCGCAGCCGTTTTCCAAAACATATATCTACAAATGAGTATTGCTAAATTACTTTATCTTTGAGTTTTGTAAAGTTAATGGCAGTACCCCTTGACTTTTTCGAGGGACTGTGGGATTTACAGGCGTTATTACATCAAGAATTGAGGCTTTTTTAAGTATTGTTAACAAGCGATTAATACTCCTCTAGCAAGCTTATAATTCATAAAACTCCCTCAAAAGGAGCAGTCGCATCAAGTCTGAATCAAGGACGCGATCGGTGGCTCATCTGGAGAGAAGAGTTGGCAGTACCCAGTCACATTGTTAGCGACACTGGGAAACTGGCTTCTTCAAAGAAGCAAAATGCTTGGGGAGACGATGCACCTGCGTCTAGCTCTGCAAAGAGTAAAGTGTAGTGCAGTGTCGGCTTTTTCGAGAATCCCCCGCCCAATCAAGCGCGGGGAGTGTCCGGTACATTATTCAGTTCTCGTTCCTTGTCTTACCGAGAGGAGAGTCTTCATGACCATTAGTCCTCCAGAGCGAGAGGTAAAAGCTAGGGTAGTAGTCGATAAGAATCCGGTTCCAACTTCTTTCGAGAAGTGGTCAAAACCCGGTCATTTCGATCGCACTCTAGCTAAGGGGCCAAAAACCACCACTTGGATTTGGAACCTCCACGCTAACGCTCACGACTTTGACAGTCATACAAGTGACTTAGAAGACGTTTCGCGCAAAATCTTTAGCGCTCACTTCGGCCACTTGGCAGTAATCTTCGTGTGGATCAGTGGCGCATATTTCCACGGCGCTAAATTTTCCAATTACGAAGCTTGGCTGACAAATCCTACAGCCATCAAGCCCAGCGCTCAAGTGGTCTGGCCGATTTTTGGTCAAGAAATTTTAAATGCAGATGTAGGCGGCGGCTTTCACGGAATTCAGATCACCTCTGGTCTATTCCAGTGGTGGCGCGCCAACGGCATCACTAACTCATACCAGCTATATTGCACTGCGATCGGCGCCCTGGTAATGGCAGCTCTGATGCTATTTGCCGGTTGGTTCCACTATCACGTCCGCGCTCCGAAACTGGAATGGTTCCAGAACGTGGAATCGATGATGAACCACCACTTGGCTGTGTTGTTGGGCTGCGGCTGCTTGGGCTACGCGGGACAGCAAATTCACGTGTCGCTGCCAATCAACGCTTGCATGGACGCGATCGATGCAGGTTCACCGCTGACAGTCGGCGGCAAGCTGATCAAAACAGTTGCCGACATCCCCCTGCCGCACGAGTGGATTTTGACACCGGGCTTGATGGCTGACATCTACCCGAGTTTCGCTAAAGGTTTAACCCCCTTCTTCACCCTCAACTGGGGCGCATACACAGACTTCCTGACCTTCAAAGGCGGTCTGAACCCCACCACAGGCGGTTTGTGGCTGACTGATACAACACACCACCACTTAGCTTTGGCAGTGCTGTTCATCGTCGCTGGTCATATGTACCGGACGAACTGGGGCATCGGCCACAGCATGAAAGAAATCCTAGAGAACCACAAAGGCCCCTTCACTGGTGAAGGTCACAAAGGTCTCTACGAAATCCTGACAAATTCTTGGCACGCGCAACTGGCGATTAACTTGGCACTGATGGGCTCTCTGAGCATCATCGTGGCTCACCACATGTACGCGATGCCTCCGTATCCGTACATCGCGACCGACTACCCGACTCAGTTGTCCATCTTCACCCACCACATGTGGATCGGCGGATTCCTGATCGTTGGAGGAGCCGCTCACGGAGCAATCTTCATGGTGCGGGACTACGAACCGAGCGGCAACGTCAACAACCTGCTCGATCGCGTGATCCGTCATAGAGATGCGATCATTTCCCACCTGAACTGGGTTTGTATATTCTTGGGCTTCCACAGCTTCGGTCTGTACGTCCACAACGACACGATGCGGGCTTTCGGTCGTCCTCAAGATTTGTTCTCGGATACCGGGATTCAGTTGCGTCCGATATTTGCCCAGTGGGTGCAAAACATCCACGCGTTGGCTCCGGGCACAACAGCGCCTAATGCTACGGAAATCGTCAGCCACGCTTTTGGCGGCGGTGCAGTAGTAGTCGCCGGCAAAGTAGCGATGATGCCGATCGAGTTGGGTACGGCGGATTTCATGATCCACCACATCCACGCTTTCACAATTCACGTTACAGTCCTGATTCTCTTGAAGGGCGTGTTGTTTGCACGCAGTTCTCGCTTGATTCCTGACAAAGGCAACTTGGGTTTCCGGTTCCCTTGCGACGGCCCAGGCCGTGGCGGCACCTGCCAAGTTTCGGGTTGGGATCACGTGTTCCTAGGCTTGTTCTGGATGTACAACAGCATCTCGATCGTGATTTTCCACTTTAGCTGGAAAATGCAGTCGGACGTGTGGGGAACAGTAGCGCCAGACGGCACAATTTCTCACATTACCGGCGGCAACTTCGCACAAAGTTCGATCACGATTAACGGCTGGCTGCGGGACTTCCTCTGGGCGCAAGCTTCTCAGGTGATTCAGTCCTACGGTTCGGCACTGTCGGCCTACGGTCTGATGTTCCTAGCTGGACACTTCGTCTTCGCCTTCAGCTTGATGTTCCTGTTCAGCGGCCGCGGCTACTGGCAAGAACTGATTGAGTCCATTGTTTGGGCTCACAACAAGCTCAAGGTAGGTCCCTCCATTCAGCCTCGCGCTCTGAGCATTATTCAGGGTCGGGCTGTGGGTGTAGCTCACTACCTCCTAGGAGGAATTGTCACTACGTGGGCATTTTTCCTAGCGCGAATCATTTCGGTAGGGTAAACTACCCCTAGGTTTTGGATTCTCGATTTGGGAGGAATCTCAAATCGAGAATCCAAACTCAGAACCGAATCCCTTCAATTTTGTTCAGGATTCAGGATTAATCAAGGCTTATGGCAACGAAATTTCCAAAATTTAGCCAAGACCTTGCCCAAGACCCGACCACACGGCGGATCTGGTACGGGATTGCCACAGCACACGACTTTGAAAGCCACGATGGCATGACGGAAGAAAATCTTTACCAAAAGATTTTTGCTTCTCACTTCGGCCACATAGCAATCATTTTCTTGTGGACTTCGGGCAGCCTGTTCCACGTAGCATGGCAAGGTAACTTTGAACAGTGGATTAAAGACCCCCTAAACGTCCGCCCGATCGCTCACGCGATTTGGGACCCCCAATTCGGCGCTCCTGCAGTAGAAGCTTTCACTCAAGGGGGCGCTTCTAACCCAGTAGACATCTCTTACTCCGGTGTCTACCATTGGTGGTTCACTCAAGGGATTCGGACAAACGCTGACCTGTATCAAGGAGCTATCTTCTTGCTACTACTGGCGGCTGTCTTCCTGTTCGCAGGTTGGTTGCACCTCCAGCCCAAGTACCGCCCCAGCTTGTCTTGGTTCAAAAATGCTGAATCTCGCCTCAACCACCACTTGGCTGGTTTGTTCGGTGTCAGCTCTTTGGCTTGGACTGGTCACATGGTTCACGTTGCTATCCCCGAATCTCGCGGACAGCACGTAGGTTGGGAAAACTTCTTGTCTACCCCGCCTCACCCGGCAGGTTTGGCTCCGTTCTTCACTGGTAACTGGAGCGTATACGCCGAGAACCCAGATGCACCGAACCATGTCTTCGGTACTTCCGAAGGCGCTGGAACCGCAATTCTGACTTTCTTGGGTGGCTTCCACCCTCAAACAGAATCCCTGTGGCTGACAGACATCGCTCACCACCACTTGGCGATCGCAGTTCTGTTTATCGTTGCCGGTCATATGTACCGGACTAACTTCGGTATCGGTCACAGCATCAAAGAGATGTTGGATTCTAAGGCTGGTTTGGTCGGCGGCAAGAGTGAAGGGCAGTTCAACTTGCCTCACCAAGGCTTGTACGAAACCTACAACAACTCGCTGCACTTCCAACTGGGAATTCACCTCGCTGCTTTGGGCGTGATCACCTCCCTGGTAGCACAGCATATGTACGCGATGCCTCCCTACGCTTTCATGGCGAAGGACTTCACGACTCAGGCTGCGCTGTATACCCACCACCAGTACATTGCTGGATTCATCATGGTCGGCGCTTTCGCCCACGGAGCTATCTTCTTGGTGCGGGACTACGATCCTGAAGCAAACAAAGGCAACGTGCTCGATCGCGTGTTGCAGCACAAAGAAGCGATTATCTCTCACTTGAGCTGGGTGTCGCTGTTCTTGGGCTTCCACACTCTCGGTCTGTACGTTCACAATGACGTGGTAGTTGCTTTCGGAACTCCAGAAAAGCAAATCTTGATTGAACCAGTGTTCGCACAGTTCATCCAAGCTGCTCACGGAAAAGCTCTCTACGGCATGGACGTGCTGTTGTCTAACCCTGACAGCCTTGCTTCTACCGCTTGGCCGAACTATGCTAACGTGTGGCTCCCAGGCTGGTTAGACGGGATTAACAACGGTACTAATTCTCTGTTCTTGGCGATCGGACCTGGCGATTTCTTGGTTCACCACGCGATCGCACTAGGCTTGCACACCACCACCTTGATCTTGGTCAAGGGAGCTCTCGACGCTCGCGGTACTAAGCTGATGCCGGACAAGAAAGACTTCGGTTATGCTTTCCCTTGCGACGGCCCCGGCCGCGGCGGTACTTGCGACATCTCTGCTTGGGACTCTTTCTTCCTGGCGATGTTCTGGATGCTGAACACCCTGGGTTGGGTAACGTTCTACTGGCACTGGAAGCACCTGGGCATCTGGCAAGGTAACGTGGCTCAGTTCAATGAGTCTTCTACCTACCTGATGGGCTGGTTCCGCGATTACCTCTGGCTGTATTCCGCTCAGTTGATCAACGGTTACAACCCGTATGGTACTAACAACTTGTCTGTCTGGTCTTGGATGTTCTTATTCGGACACCTTGTTTGGGCAACTGGTTTCATGTTCCTGATCTCTTGGAGAGGTTACTGGCAAGAGTTGATCGAGACTTTGGTTTGGGCTCACGAGCGCACTCCTTTGGCTAACTTGGTTCGCTGGAAAGACAAGCCTGTTGCTTTGTCGATCATCCAAGGTCGCGTTGTTGGTTTGGCTCACTTTACTGTGGGATACATCCTCACTTACGCCGCCTTTGTAATTGCCTCGACGGCCGGGAAATTCGGGTAACTCTGAACTCTGGTTTCTAGGTAATTAACTAAAATCCCCCGCCTTCTAGCGGGGGATTTTTTTAGGTATTTTGGTTGATGGAAAGGACAGGAGCAAGTTTGTCTGGCAGGACTTATTCACTCCGACTAAAGAAACCGGGTTTTTTACCGAGTGTGCGGGCTGCAACCCGTCTTTTCGTAAAAAACCCGGTTTCTGGGTCCCATGCTTAAGTCCTAATACACTATGTTGCGGCGGATTGCTGAGACTCAGCCAGTCTCCTCTGCTGTGCTGGATTTAGTTTATCGGAGCATTGATCGAGGACAAGCTGCGCTTGATGCGTCAAACTAGAGATATATAGAAGAAACGGGGTTTGTGACCTCGACGTGCGTAAGTCCCATCATAAAAACCTCATTAATACTGCCATGACAGGAATGGAACCCTTTGCTATAAGTTGTGTTAGCGGTATCGCCCTCCCCATTTTCCAGTCAGTCTATGGAAGCGGTGGCAAGTTTCTCGGCTGGATGGGGAAAAAGCTAGATGAGAAAACTAAACAGCTAATTTACACGGCATCGGGGGAATACGGCAAACGCTACTTCAAGCGTCACGGCATTCTGAAAGCATTGGGAATGCGGGAGGCTGTGCCATTAGAATCGGTTTATACTGCTGTGCAGTTTTTGGATGAGCAAGAAAAGCGCAGTTTTGAATCAATCCAAAATTTAGAAGAAGCTTACCGCCAAGCAAAAGAGCGAAATTTTCAGCAGCAAGACTGCAAGAAGCAAGAAGGGCTAAAAATTGCTAATCAGAAGCAATATTTGATGGTGTTAGGGCAGCCAGGAGCCGGAAAATCTACATTTTTGCGGAAAATAGGACTCGAAGCACTGAAGGGCAAAAAAGGTGGATTTAAGCACGATCGCATTCCCGTTTTTATCGAACTTAAAAGCTTTACATCTAGCCCGATAGACATAGAAAAATTAATTATTGAAGAGTTTAGCATTTGTGGCTTTCCCTCTTCCGAGCAATTTATTGCTAAGGCATTAGAGCAGGGAAAGCTGTTAATCTTGCTGGATGGATTGGATGAAGTGCCGACAGTCAACACAAATGAGGTCATTAGTAAAATTCAAAATTTTGTCGATAGCTATGATAAAAATAGCTTCATTGTCTCTTGTCGCACAGCCGCTTATAGAAACAACTTTCAACGCTTTACCGATGTCAAACTAGCAGACTTTGACGATACTCAAATTGAGCAATTTATTGGTAACTGGTTTCAGTCTGAGGTCGATCAACAAGCAGGAACGGCTCAAAAATGTTGGGAGTTATTGCAAAAGCCAGAATATGCAGCAGCTAAAGAGTTAGCCCACACGCCATTATTGCTAACTTTCCTATGCCTCAACTACGATCGTTCGCAAAATTTTCCGAATAATCGCAGCGTTCTTTACAAAAAGGCTTTGCGGATATTGTTGGAAGAATGGGCGGCGGAAAAGCGGATTCAGAAAGAGGAAATTTATCAAGGACTCAGCACGGAGTTAGAGGAGAGTTTGTTATCGGAGATTGCTTATAGTGGTTTTGAGACTGATAAGCTGTTTTTTTCGCAGCGCGAAGTGGTTGAACAAATCAAAACTTTTTTAGCAACTAATTTGAATGTACCGAAGCATTTAGACGGTGAGGCGGTTCTGAATGCAATTGCCGTTCAACAGGGGATTTTGGTAGAACGAGCTGAGGATGTGTTCTCGTTTTCGCATTTAACGCTTCAGGAATATCTCACGGCGCAATATATTGCGGATAATAATTTAATTGAGCAGTTAGTTACCGGCCATCTTTCCGATGCACGCTGGCAAGAGGTGTTTTTGTTGGTAGCGGGGTTGGTGCGTGCAAAAAATGGGGCTGATGACTTGCTGCTGTTAATGGAAAAAGAGGCTCAAAAGTACATTAACACGCCGAAGTTGCAAGGGCTATTGCAATGGGCAGATGCAGCGACTAATGGGTCGGAAGGTGATTTTAAGCCTGTGGGTAAACGTGCTGCGGTGATCGCCTACGCCTACGTCAACGCCTACGCCTACGCCTACGCCTACGCCACCTCCACCTACGCCAAAGTCTACGCCTACGCCAAGGCCAAGGCCTACGCCAACTCCATCGCCTACGCCTACGTCAACGCCTACGCCTACGCCTACGCCAACGCCAACGCCAAGGCTAACGCGATGGCCAACGCCCAGGCTAACGCGATGGCCAACGCCTACGACAGCGGCTACGCTAACGCCAGCGCCAAGACCCGGGCCTACGACCACGCCTACCCCTACGCCTACGCCTACGCGTTGGCCATTGCGTTGGCCGAAGAACTTAAAAAAATTAAAATCTTCAAGGAGGTGAACTGGACTGAACTAATTGCTCAACTGATAGAACTTCAGAAGCAATTGCCCGATCGTGACCAGCCTAAACAAATACACTTGGCATTGGCCGATCGCCTTGTAGATACCTGGTGTCATGCACTCCATCTCAATCCAGAAATAATCAAATTATCTGAGGAAGAAGCAGAGGCCGACCACTGGGGGGGTGACAAAGAGGCCTAGGAGATAGACCGCATCAGCGTTGCAGCCCGCATACCTTGTTGATAAAAGCGACGTTTATTTGGAGTTAACTTTATTAACTGTTCCACCACATCAGAATATTGTTCGAGATAATTAACCCACTTTTCTCCATCTAAGCCAACA
>NZ_JAUBUG010000098.1:0-20798 GCF_036705345.1 Microcoleus sp. B3-D2 | reverse complement strand
CCACCGCACTCGATTTGATGAATCCCAAACATTTAAAAAACTGGTTTACACACTGTTGTTACTGTACCTCATAAACCGGGGATACGCTGTATCAAGCTAACTGATTGCCTTTCATCAAAAATGGCTACTAACTAAGCGCATTAAGTTTAATCGAGTTTGGCAGTGCGTTGATACTGGTGGTACTTATGCCCAGCTATGGCAATGCCTAAGAAACCCCAAAGAACAATTCCTCCGAAAGCCAGCATCGTGCTACCCCCAGGTAGCGTCATGAAACAACCGATACTGATGGCACGGGCAGCAGCCATGAAAGGATCAAAGCGGTACTCAGAATATTGGAACAGGTTATAGAGAAGTAGAAGAAGACCACCCAGGTAAAAGACGGCTCCAAACCACCCTAATGTAAAAAACAAATCCAGAATCCCACTGTCAATGATAACCGGCTCGAGCTTACCATCCTTTGCAATGAACGTATTTCCTATTCCGTTACCTAAAGCGTTAGTCAGAGCGCTGTTAAGACCCCTTTCATAGATCTCCTTCCTAACGTTCGCGCTGTCATCCTTATCTATATTAGATAAAGTTTGAAGACGAGTAGTTATGGTTGTGGCGAATGGTTCTATAGTAACCAAGGGAACAACACAAACTGCCATCATCAGAATGGTAACGATCAGGCGCATTTGAAGGTGAGCCTTTAGTGAACCCATAAGGATAAGAAGTCCTAGGAACCAAGCTCCCCACACAGTACGTACCATCGTTAGTAGAAAGGCGAGGTAGCCAGCCCCGGCGGCAGGAAGGCGTAAAGCCTCTTTACTCGTGAATAACAACAGCAAACCTGCCATCATCATTACGGAAAAAGGTCCAGGAGATGGCATTGTACTCCATATCCGGAGCTTAAACGGTTCAGGATCGCCAAAGCTTTTGAGTTTTGTACTGATCAGCCAAAATCGATCCCACTCAGGAACCAGTAGGTATTGCGCTACTCCATAGGCTCCTGTAACCAAGACACCCCAAAGGAATACACGTTGAATGTTTTGGCGGTATTCAGGATAATCCCGCCAGTTAATAAATAAGTAGAAACCGAAGGGGATAGGAGTTAACCAGTCTAGAAGTCCCCGGAAAGCCGTAATCGGTGAGGTATTAATTAGTCCAACGAGAAAGCCATAAACTACACCCACAAAGGCTAAGACAAAGGGTAAGCCATCTTGAGGAGACACTTTAGGTAGGTGTTTTAATAAGGTATGTAACGTTACTAACGTTACCAAATACTGACTTAACAGTACCAGTCGCAGTGGATCGAAGCTAGTACGATAATCAATCATACGAGCAACAAACGGCGCTAAGAACCATAACCACCAAGCGAAACCCATATATAGGATGGGATACCGCCGATACAGGAACACACCTACAGCAAACGAATCTAGTACGATCAGGGGGCGCAGAATACTACCTGCACCCACCATAGCTAGTGCTGTCAAAATGACTAACCCCAAGATTGCCGCCCAACCCTTTTTCGAGGATGGGTCTTGAGAAGAGCTAACCGCCGAAGAGATGTTTAAAGGCGTTTGCCCATTACTCACCAAATATCTCCACGAAAAAAAATCACATCGAGACCCTATCTAAATGGCGATCGCTTCGCCGCGCTTGGCTTACCCACTGTCGCCAAGTCCGCCAACCCTGCCAACGCCCCTGAAATGATGCTAACCACTTCTCTCCTGCTAAGGCTCCTTCGCTAGGCAAAAATCGCAACCACTGTAGAAAACCGAGAGCATCTCGCGTCCCAACCAGTACTGCCCACATGAGGAACACACTGCGTTGCACAGCTGATAAATGCTCTAGTAGAACTAGGGTTTCATTGTGTACTGAATTAATTAAGGCGAGAGTATTCAATTTATCTCGCTTATCCTCGTCAAAACGTTGCCCTGGATAGTGATCCACTGCAACCATCGGATCGTAAATCAGCTTCCAACCAGCCCGCCTCAACGCTAAGCAAAATGACATTTCAAAATGAACTTGGGCTCCTGCGCCTCGCATCCGCTCATCAAAGTGCCGTCCCATTATGCCAGCCCGACGATAACTCATGTTCACGCCCTTAAGCACATCGACCTCGCGAGCCTTGCCCACACCGATGTGATGGTTGCCAATTACACGACCGAACCACTCTACTTGACCCACCACCTCGCTGCTACCCTCTAACAACTCTGTACCAAGGTATACCCAATCCCGCCCACCGACACCGCCAATGTGTTCATCTGACAGAAAGTGAGTTTCAACCCGCGCCAACCAATCAGGATGGGGTGCAGCATCGTCATCGGTAAAAGCGATAATCTCTCCCTGTGCGACATCAAGCCCTGCATTCATCGCTGCTACCACTCCTGGAACCCTCACCGTTACAGTATGCAATGCCAGGGAGTCAAGCTTGAAATCTTTAAGTAGTGTCCAAGTGTTAATATCGCTGTCACGCACCACCACCAGCACTTCATCAGGAGGACGAGTTTGCCGCTTTAGTGCCTCCAGACAACGGGTTAAGTCATGTGGGCGTTGGTAGGTGGGAATGATAACGGTAATGGCGTTCATGGGCGTATGCCTCTGCTAAATAGTGAAATTACCTCTACTAAAACGGCTTATGTTGGTTCTGTGGTTTTAATTTTAGAAGCACCTTGTAGCTGGCTTAACCACCCTTTGACTATGCCTTTTAACTTTAGTTCTGTCGCATGTTGCCATTCAAAGAAAGGAGCAAGACCCCAAGACAATGCCAAAAGACGAAGCCGTAAGGCAGGTGAATCCCCTAGTTTTTTCAACAATGCAACTAACTCTGTACGTTCGACCTGATTGTAAATAGGAAGAAAACAGTATGCTGAATGTAAAATTGCAAATTTCTTCCGCTGTTTATCTATTACTTTCGTATCCCATCCTCGTCGTTGAAAGGCAGGCAACATACTTTCCTCAAAAATACGAATGTAGCCTTTCAATTGCAAATATTTGCGCTTAGAACGGGTTTTTTTTACATCACTCCAGACCCGATAGCAAGCTAATATTTCATCGACATAAATGTTGCCATATCCAGCATCTGCAATTCTTACTGACAGATCGTAGTCTTCAACAAATTCTGGACGGCTTTCATAAACATTTAATTCTCGTAAGGCTTGGCTCCTAAACATACAGATATTTGCTGCTACTCTATAGCCTAAAACTGATGCTAGTAATGCCTTTTCCGAGTCTTGAAATTCTTCTTTTCTAGATACTCGTCGTACAGAGCGATTTTCTCCATGCTCGTTTATCTCCTGTACTGCAGTGTGAGCATATCCTGCCTCTGGGAATTTTTGCATAACTGCTACTACAGTCTCCACATAATGCAGCATTAACAAATCATCTGAGTCCAAGCGAAGAATAAATTCAGTTGTTGGCTGGCTCAAAAGCCAAGTGTTGTTGCCAGCAATGCCTAAGTTTTTTGGTTGGCGATGGTAGCGGACTTGTGGAAACTGCTGGCATAGTTCTGCCATAACCTCTGAGGTTTCGTCAGTACTACAATCGTCTGACACCCAGACTTCCACGTTTGGATAAGTTTGACGACAGGCGCTCCCCACGGATTCCACTAAGTATTGCGCTTGATTATAGGTGGGAATACAAACGGCAACTGAAGCTTGTTTCGACATAATAATTAACTCCTTATAGAGGATTTTTGTTGCTTTCTAAGTTTTAGGTAATCTTGCTCGTTCGAGTCTTTTCAAATTTGCTAAGTAGGTAGGCGGGATTAAACCGAATAATGTAACAGTATGTAAACAGCTTTAACCCAGCCAGTAGAGAGCATTTAGATACTTTACCATCGCTTACATAGTTGCCTTTTTTCGCGCCGACTTACTTACATTTTTCAAAAGTTTTAGTCTTTAACCCTTAAAATTTGAGTTATAGCGGCATCACGCTCCTTGAGAAATTAATTCCTCGAATAGATCCACATAGCTTTGTGCCATCTTATTCCAGCTATGCTGTTGCGCGATCACTCTGGCGGCTTGACCCATTTGACTCCTTAAATTGCGATCGCCAGCCAGAGGTAAGAGCGCCTTTGCCAAAGCCTGAGCGTCGTCTGGGTTCGGCAAAACTACCCCTGATTCTGGTGTAACCAACTCAGCCGCACCCGTTGTACTAGCCGTAATCACAGGTAGACCAGCAGCCATCGCTTCGATAACTACCAAGCCAAACGGCTCATAACGTGATGGAAATACCAATAAATCCACGGCTTTCATGAGTTCTGGTACATCAGTCCGGTGTTCCAGAAAATGTACCCTGTTCCTCAACTCTAGCGAAGCGACTAGCTGCGGATAGGTCGTCCCTGTCGTTGTCCCTGCAACCACCAATTGTAACTCAGGAACCTGTGCTAAGGCACGTAGTACTGTATCCAAATTTTTACGAGGAGTTTGAGCATTTCCTGCAAACAGTGCAAGGGTCACGCCCTCAGGCAAACCCCAGGTTTGGCGTTTAGCTTCTCCTGGAGAAAACTCTTGTAAATCTACACCGTTCAAAATTACCCGAATGCGTTCTGGCGGTACGCCAATTTCTACAAGTTCTCTCTCCACCTGCTTCGATACCGCTACGATCACTTTCGCCTGAGTGAAGGCTTTCTTTTCCCAATCAGCATTCAAAGTGGTGTAGAACCAGTTGTAAGTGCTACGCAAGCTCGGATGCTGTTCTGAACGATTGACTGGCGATCGCAACCAAGCACTGTGGACAAAATGCACTGCATTAACATCTCCCCTCGCCGAAGTAATTGCACCATTGAGTTTGATCAGGTCAAATTCTTTTTGGTGTTTATTTAACCACCAAGCACTTTGGAGGGAAAAAGCTATTTCCCGAACCAGTTGCAATGGATATCCTTTAACCGGAATAGAAATCCAATCGACTTGACTGTGTTGTTGCAGTGCCAAATCTACGCTACTTGCTAACAAGGTAACATGATGACCGCGACGAATAGCTTCCCAGGCAAATTCATAGTTTACCCGACCTTGACCATCACCGATCCCGACTTTATGAGTAACAATACAAATCTTCATTTAGTACCTCTTTTATGAGACAACGCTGCTTCGTAAAAAGTCAGATTATCACGGGCTATTCGGTGCCAACTATACTTTTGTGCCGTAGCATAGGCATTACAGCGCAATTTTTCTAAGTACGGGCGGTCTGTAATTAAGCGCTCCAAAGCTTGCTCGATCGCCAGACTGTCGCGGGGCGGGACTAAAATCCCATTATCTCCATCGCGCACGACTTCCATCGGCCCCGGGGTTGTGGTGATTACAGGGGCTAAACCGCAAGCTATAGCATCCATAAGAGCGACGCTAAACCCTTCGGAGAGGGTAGGAAAAAGCTTGATGTGGTGTCCGCGCAAGAGTTCGGGCAGAGTTTCATATTGGTAGCGTGGCACAACTCGGATGCGCTCGTGTACAGATGGCTCGAAATCTGCATAAACCTGAGCTTGAAGGAAGCCCGTCCCCATAAAACTCGCCTCTACTTGAGGATAGCCGGCAAGGATTTTATTTACAGCACTTCCGGATGTTATGAGGTACAGTAGCAGCAATTAGTAAACCAGTTTTTAAGATGTTTCGGATTAATTAAGTCAAGAGCCACAGCAATTATCGTGTCAACCATTTTAGTGCTGGTTGGTGAAAACTGTCGCAATAAAGATTTGAGTTGCGACCACCATAATTCAATTGGATTAAAATCAGGAGAGTATGGGGACAAACACAAGATAGAAGCACCCACCGCTTCAATCATAGGCTTAATTGAATCTACTTTATGCGCTGGTAAGTTATCCATCACTACTACTGTTCCCGACCACAATTGTGGCACTAAACATTGAGCGATAAACACATCAAATGCTTGGCTATCCATCGAGTTGTCTAGGGTCATTAATGCCACTCCTCGCTGGAAACTAATTGCACCAATTACTGTGACTTTCTTGCCTCGATAAAAAGGTTTGACCGCATAGGCTCTCGTTCCTCGTTGGGAACGTGCATGAGTTCTGGTTAAACAAGCGTAATACTCCCGTCTCATCTAAAAATATTAGATTTTTTGGGTCGATATGCTTGACTTTTTCCCAATACTCTAACCTTAATTTCATGACTCTTTCAGTGCCGGCTTGGCTACTTCTCACTGTTTTTTTTTACGATTTAATCCCAACTTTTGTAAGGCGTTACACATGGCTGTTCTACCCACCCAATTTCCAGTCTTCTGGGCAAATAACTCACACAATTCTAGTAAGGTTGCATCGGGATGTGCTGCCACTATTTCTCTCAAAGAAGCTGTGGAATTATTCAAATGACTGTATCTCGGTTTCCCCCTGGGTAAGGGCTGTAAATTCCCCTCTATTTTTTGTTGCTTGACCAGTTTTTGAACTAAGCTTTTACTGACGGAAAATATCGCTGCTGTTTTTCTGATCGACAGATTTTGCTCGCTTATGTGCTGCCACTATTTTTGTTCGCAAATCTACTGAATATGCTTTCATAGAGGTATTTTTTTAATCTATTCTTATTGTACCTCATAACACCCGGAAGTGCTGTAATATACTTATCACCTTATTCACCAGATTTTTCACCAATTGAGAATCTGTGGTCAAAACTTAAAATCATTCTCCGTTCTATCAAGACTACTAATAATCAAGAGTTAGGAAAAGCCATAGAGTTTGCATTCGGACAAGTTACATCGTCAAATATTTTTAACTGGTTTACACACTGCTGTTATTGTACCTCATCTTTCTGAGAAAAGTTATATTTTTTATTCGCTAAATAACAAGTTGTGATCGTGAAAATAATCGATAGTTTTTTCATATATTTTTTGAAGTTTATTAACATGAACCTCCATTGTGAACTCTTTTAAAAACCAGGCGTGACCTTGTTGACCTAAAAAGCGACTTTTCTGATAATTTGTACTCAGCTCAGTTATGGCAGCAGCTAGCTGTTTAATGTCATTAATCGGGACAAGGATTCCTGTTTCCCCATCACGCAAATGCTCTGGAATTCCACCAACGGCACTGGCAATGACAGGTCGATAACGAGCATAAGCTTCCAAAGTAATGAGCCCAGCAGGTTCGGGCCAAACACTAGGAAAAATTATGGCAAAACACTGCTGATAAAGTACGTCAATCCTTTCACTGTTACACCAACCGTGCCAAGTCACGCGCTTGTTCAATCCCAATTGATTTACCAATTTTTCCATCCGGGGTCGATCCCAACCTTCACCAGCAATGTCAAGATGAATTGACACCTCTGTTTGAGCTAAAGCTTTGAGAAGCCATTCTAGCCCTTTATCAGGAACAATTCGCCCTGCAAACAAAATTCTTTGATTTTGGTGGATTTCAAGTGTTAGTGGTGCAGTAACACTTTTAGGAATCGGAGTACCGCACCGCAATGTTACAGTTTGCTCAGCAGGCAAACCATTTTTAATAAGCTGTTCGCGGACATAATCACTATTAGCAATAACAGGAATTCTGAGTTTTTTGAGTTTTTCTAGTAACCGATAAGAGCTTGATATGTTATGGACAATGTTTTGGGGCCGCCTACTTCCGCATCCATCTATCAGATGACCCCACGTACACCCCAGAACGGACATAGAACGAGTACAAAATTGTTCAGAGGTTGGAAAATACTTAGTTCCACTAGGACAGTACGGGTTGTGATTGTGAGCCGTGAAGATAGAAGGACATTCTCCTGTAATATCAATTAACGCCATTTCTTCCTGAACGTGAAGCAATTTGAACTGGCTCTGATCGATACCTTCTAGTGATGTAATGACATCTTTACTAACCCCAGGCATCCCATAACTTGCCAAAGTGGATACATAAGTCTCGAAGCCACCTCCTGTACTGATATCTGAACAAGCATATAGATAAATTAGTTTTTCGTTAGTCATTAGCTGCCTCAAATATTTGGATTTATTTTTTTTAGATAGCTATTTTAAATGGCTACATTTAACCACAGCTTATGTCTCAGATCATTAATGTAATGTCTCATGGCAATTTCTTTACCAGCGTACTTATCGGGATAAATAAATTGATCTTCAACACTTAGAACATATCGTTTTGAACACAGAGGCTTGGCCTGATTGTAGTGCATTGTCAAATGTACCAAAGTTTGTTCAGTAAAATAATGATTAAGTTCTTCTAGCTTTGACAAGCGTTCAAGGGCAAAGCTCCAATCCAACGGTCCTTTGAATACAATAAATCCGCCGTTTACTGAATTTAACTTTTCGCCCTCATCATAAATGACTCGCTCATCCATTTTGCAAGCACAGTCAGGCAGATAAAGAGAAACCGTATTGCCTGAATTCGCTAAATTAACTAAGTCGCTAGCCCCTGGAAAAAATAAAATATCTGAGTCGGTATAAATCGTTGTCTGATTAACAGGAATTGACAGTAATGCCAATAACTTTCGGCCCATTGCATGCTGGGCGGCATAATCATAAACAGATTGAGGTAAATCGGTTCGCTTCAGCTTTTCTAGCGGCACTACCTCAACACAGGGATGAATTCCCTCCAGTAGCTTGCAACTGTTTTCGGTGTAGCTACCATCAGAAATGATAGTAAAACGCTCAGGAATGCCAGCATAGCGGATGAAGGAGCGAAGACTTGCTACCTGTTCTGGTAGATCGCGCTCGCATGAAAGAGCGTAAACGGCTATTGGAACACGCTGAGTTTGCTTTATAGGAATTTTTGCAATTTGTGGAAGTACTGATTTATAAAGGGAGCGCATCAGCCTTCCTTGGATTCTAGCAACATGATAAGGAATATTCACCATTAACTTAAACCAGAATGACAACTATCTACAACATAAATATCAGCTTAGCCAGCCTCTATGCTGACTAAATGCGAGCCAATATCGATTGCTGAAACCAACGTTTCAAAATTGGCTGAATCGTTAGTTCTAACAAAGTGGCAAGACCGATGGTTAGAGCACCCCAGGCAAGTAAACGTACGGTGAAACTCGCGGGAGAACCACTCCAGGGGAAGTAGTTGGAAACCAGATGCATCATAGGCATATGCAAAACATAGATCCCATAGGAAATGCTTCCAATGAAAGCAAAGACAGCGATCGTCTTAGACTGTATTCGCCAACGTATTAGGGCAACTGCTAGAACTGTATGTGCAGCAGCAACCCTCAAAGTAACATCTTCCAACAAGTGACCTATGGTTAGTAAATAAATGCTATGGGCTAGGGGTATGCCTATAGCCAATACCTTTAGAACTCGCCAGCCAGGTAACGGACAATTGGCAACTGCTGTAAATAAGAGAGCGCAGATGGGAAAATAGGCCAGATCAGTAAGATCTATCTCTGAAGCATTTGAACGAGCAAAGCCTAAGCTATCGAGGAGGAATTCCACAGTACCCAAACGATCCGTAGCAATGAATAGGAATAGATAGGTAAACAAAGGAACTTTTGACGGATGTCCTACTACTTGTCTGTTCCAAGCTAGCCAAAGCCCAAATAACCAAAACAGCCAACCCGCAGCATAGCCAGATAGAAGTTGTGGAAACGAGGGAATAAACCAACCTAGACACGCCACAATGAACGTACTCCATACAAGGGGTATAGTCTTAGGACGGAAATACCAAATTGCTATAAAAGCAAGGTAATAAATGACTTCGTAATGCAGCGTCCATAGAACGCCGTTGCCTGACAGAAGGGCAGCGATTGACCCCTGCAAGAAGAATAAGTTACCAACAACCGTTTTCCAGGTATCATGCGGTGATGCCAGCAATCCAAGGATTATGGAGAGCAAGTAGATTGGATACAAGCGGATGAAACGCCGTAGTAAGTAACGAAGGACATTGGCTCGTGAGAAGGGTGCTTGGTTCGTTAGACCAATAACATAGCCAGAGAGAACAAAGAAAATTAAAATGCCTCCATGGGCGGCGTGAAAATAGTCCTGAAACGGGAAAGTTGGATGATAAGCAGGGTCAAGTTCGTATTTAAAACCAAAAACATGGGCATAAGCAACCCACAGGGCAGCGAGTCCACGTAACCCTTCTAAGGCATAGTTATGGGAGGCTTTACTACGTGTTTTGCTATCAGGTGGGACAAAATGTTCACGTAGATCCAAGTCAGCTAGGGTATTCTCACGCATATCATAATTTAGTGGAAAAAGTAAAGAGAAAACACTGGCTGAATATAGGCATCTTTTAAATCTGAAACAACAATTTGGCGTTAGTAAAATGCCACCGACTTAGGGTGACTCATCACCTTCTAAAAAACTCAAATTCTACTGTGAAAAACTGTAACCATTTGTAGCATTGGGAATTGAACCTCAATTGTGTTGAGAGAGAGAAATTGGTGCGAATGAAACTGCGGGACAGTAATATAGTGGGTGAATACGGCGAGTAAAACCTTGTCAAAAATAGATTGTATCATACTATTGTTTTTCTTGGCTTATTGAATTTTTGGAAATCTGCCTTCTCAAAACTATTGTAGCTCTTTGCAAGGGAGTCCAACCTCTTTCCCACTGAAATTTCCAGGATAGCCATTATTCCTGATACTTTTTCTAATCATGGTTGCTGTCTCGCTCTAGATAAATACTTTCTCTATAATTAAGCAAAGGAATATTCACCATTAACTTAAACCAAAATGACAACTCTCTACAACATAAATAGCAGCTTAGCTAGCCTATATGCTGACTAAATGCGAGCAGAGTCCACTGACTTTGCCTGGATAGTTTCCAAAAATCTGATTGCTGTAGGCACAGGGCTATAGTTCTCAATAGCCCATTGTTTACCATCTAAAGATATTTCTTCTAAGAGCGTTGGATTGTCAATAATTTTTTCAAACACGCTATCAATATCATCTAAATCAACACCTATATAGTGTTTCCATTTCTCAGGCATGACGGGTAGAACTGCTCCATATTTTTCCAGATCAATATGGAAAGCAACACAGCCTGCTGCTAGCGCTTCCCAAAAGCGCCAGCTATCCCATTGAGCAACTCGATTTGATTTTAGTTCTAACTTGTCTAAAGCCCTCTTTAATAAACGGCTCATCAAAGTAGAGGGATCAGGTGGATACGGAGAGACAAAATAGCCGCCAAAGCATGCACAAGCGACTGATTCACTTAACCGTTTATAGTATCCTGAAAAGTGGCGTCCCCCTGTTTCTGCCCACAAAAATTTATCGTATTCACTCATCGTTTGGTCTTCAATACTATCTATTGAAGAATCGATAGAAAATATATTTTGACTCTTGGAAGGAAGGACTTTATAAACGAACTTTCTAACACTATGAGGGTTGTTATTGAAGTTCCTAAAATTTATAAGCATTTGTTTCTTTCGATCTTTAAAATCTATTGTCGGTTCTACTGCCTTTAAAATTCTATCTGATAATCCAAAAGCCCAAGGGTAAACATTGGGGGGAAACCAAAAGAACTTATTGAAATGTGTTCTAAATATGAGATCAAATTTTCTGAATTCTGGCTTAAAAAGTGCAGTATTTAAACCATCTTCAATATCAATAAAAACAGTTTTATAAGTGCGCTGAGGATGAAATAAAAATTCTGGAAGGGAACCACTATATCCAAACCAATTACTATCTAAAATTACAATAGAGCAGTTGTCTGGTGTGATATTTGGAGCGTGACGAAACAAGTAGTCATCTTTGTCAAATGCCAATCTCCAGGAATTTAGATTTGAATAGGAATTAATTCCTAAATCTCTAAAACCTTCTGCCAAACAAATTAAATGATGTTGAAAGGCAGCATGTTCTGGAGACCGCGGGTAACAAAAAAAATATAATTTCTCATTAAAGTTTTTAATCATATTCAAAGAACCTCTCTCTTGTTTGCTAAAGGTGGGTTGCCCGAGAAATCTAAGTGAATCTGTGCCAAACAGATATTAGAGTTTAAGATTTCAAGCGATACAAGTAGTCGTGATGAGTTAAGAGATTGCATCATACTATTGTTTTTCTTGGCTTATTGAATTTTTGGAAATCTGCCTTCTCAAAACTATTGTAGCTCTTTGCAAGGAAGTCCAACCTCTTTCCCACTGAAATTTCCAGGATAGCCATTCTTCCTGATACTTTCTCTCATCATAGTTGCTGTCTCGCTCTAGATAAATACTTTCTATATAATTAAGCATACGTATGTAGATTACATCAGGACTAAACCACTTTTCCCATGCTTCTCTAGCTAACTTTCCCATGGTGAAAGCTTGAGCTTCATACCGCTCAATAATTTCTGGTAACTCATGAATTTTACTTTGGGAAACTCTAATGGAGAAATCTAGCCATGTTGGTCCATCTGGTGCGACCCAATCGTCTGATAGGATGACGGGTACTCTACCCATCTTCATGGTTTCAAATAAGCGAATGGATGCGGGACAATTTCCTCCAGGGCAAAGAACGAATTTACTATTAATTAACTCTTCTGTATACAATAGTTTTTGTTCAACTGAGTGATTACACCATTCATAAGTGCGGTTTATTGCAATGTCATCTCTGGAAAAGTTTGATTCAAAAATCTTTAAGCGGGTAGGAGAGGATGCATGTCCACGGAATGAGAATAATAGCTTAGGTTCAATATTTTTTTTTCTGCTAAAAACCTCATCGGCAATCGAATTGTATTCTGTTAAGTAACCACCATATCTAAATCGCTTTCTATTAATCTGAGACGAGCTCAAACCAGTGTAAACTCCTGGCATCAAACCCCATGACGTATCTGCACAATCAATTGCGAAACATCGGTTGGGTGATTTTATAATTATATCTTCTGATAGCAGAGTAAAAACATATTGTCTGTGTTTAATATACCAAGGCTCCACATAAATGATTAAATCCGCCTCATTTGAGTCTTTGGCTAAAAAATATCTTTGGTTAAATTCACTTTGAATGGCTTTTTTTCCTAGCTCAATAAGATGCGGCGCAGCATGAAGATGCTGCCCTTTTGCTGTAGTGGTAAAGTAGAGTTTCATGTTTTTCAAAATTCCTTTTCGAGCAGTACAATTTCCACGTTACTAGATGCCATCTGCTGAGAGGGATTCATCACCTCCTAAAGAGCTTTGAGCGTGCAGCGAGGGAAACATTGGTGCGAATGAAGCTGCGTGAGAGCAAAATAGCAGGGCAAGACTGTACTGCTTTTTTAGCAAAATCCCAAGATAGCTGCTCCTTTCCTACGAGGTGTGCCTGTCGGGTCCAGCGGGCGTAATTTAAGCTGTCTCGCAATCCTTTGATGTATCGTAGCACACTCCTAGTGAGTGGTGCGCTGCGTTGAATCGATGCTGGTAGCCAGACAAAATCACTGACATAGTGTTTGTCAAACATCATTCTAAAGCCATCTATTAGAGAGTAGGCGGGCGCCAGGTCATGAAACTTACTTTCTAACTGTTGATCTGAAAATGGCTGACTACCAAATACCTGGGCTTCCTCTTTGTTCGGCAAGTGGATAAAGGTTCTGAGCACGTCTTCTGTCACTTGATGAAAATACCTTACTTCACACTCTTGAGGCCGCAAATGATCTGTCAATCGCTCAGTAAAATCTAGGATTGCTTGCTGCTGAACTAAGACTCCCCATTCGAGACCTCTTTCATTTTTCTCAGATCTCAGTATCGGAGTGTACTGCCGATCGTGTTTCTCGTATCTGACAGTGCTGCCATGATCCGCAGCCAGGAACAGCTCTAAAATCGGAGAACTGCTAAGCGAACGCCGTTCGGTGATGGCATCAGGCTCGAAGAAATAAGGTATTAAACGGTCGGTTGAGAATGGTGTGATACGTCTTTCCAATCCAAAGTAAAACCCAGGCACTCCACCGTCGGGATATAGATTGGCAATTGCCAAGATTTGACTGAATGAGCGTTGCGATCGCCCAGTCCAGCCAGAATCGACGATCGCAAACGATGTCCCATCACCAATGCCTGATTGTTGGAAGTAGCCGATCGCTTTCTCTCGGTAGATAGCAGCCAAGTCAACAATCCGATCGATAATCTCTCGATCCTGAAATGCTGCTTTGAGCGCCGTGAATTCCTGTTCGGTCAGATTTTTGTCCCACATCTCGGCAGACAAACCGTGGCGTGTGAGTGCATCAGCAATCTGTTCAGGTTGAATATTGACGCGAGCGCACGCTAACCGCACTGAGAAGAACGGGGGTTTGTCAAAGAGCCATTCCTGTTCGGTTTCACCAATTTGTTGAATTGAGGGAAAGTGAAAGGCTTGCCGGGACCCATAAAAGTATTGACAGTCGATGTCATAGCCCCACTTACGGCACATGATCTGGGCGATTTTCCAGAGAATTTGTCCATCTCTTGCCATGAAATACAGCCTCCGGATTCCCTGACGCTTCGCCTCCTCTAGGGTCCAATGCACGAACCCAAGAAATACAGGGGCGATGACATTGGCCGCTGTATTCCAGATTACCTGTCGATGCAAGTCTGTCTCTTGGCAGTGCAACCGACACAAGCGGCTGGCACCTGCTAAAAGCGAACGAAATCGAAGTGGCAATTGTTGGTTGTCGGCAATGAGTCCTTCGTAGCGATTTAGATGTGTTTCCAGGAAAGGCTGAACTTGAATGCCTAGTTTTTTGGGTACTTTGATATCAGAATATAGATTGTCTCCGCTGTGGCAAAGCTGAGAGGCTTTGAGTTGAGACTGGGTGAGATGATGTTGGAATAGTTGTCCGGATACCTTATGAAGTCCGACTTCATTGGAGACGTGGAGTACATCACCCTCTGCCCAAATTTGATGATCTTTGAGAAAGCCTCGAATCGCCTCCGAGGGTAAGTACATATCTGAGAGATAGGCGAGCGATTGATTTTCCTGGTGTAACGCTTGAATTTTGAGCTGAATGGCTGGAACTGGACGGAGGCTAGCACGTTCTAGTTGAATTTCATTGTGCATTGCTTTCTTGCTATCTATTTCGCTCCAATTCAAGGATTCAGCTAGTCGATCGTAAATTTCCTGTAGTGTTACTTCATTCGTTGCAGATCCTTGTCTTGCCCTGCCCTCAGCTTCAATTCTCAGCTGACTCCAAACCTCTGGAGAAATTGTAATTAGACCGTCGTGCTTTAAGTGATTGCCTAACTCCCAAAACAAATCGGTTGGCTTAGCCCAGATGCGAGTCAAGGCCGTGTCAAACACATCAAATGAGTGAAAGTGTGCTTGCCTTATTAATTCAATAGTCAGGTGAGGTTGTTTCATAGAAGTTGCAAATAAGTTATTTTTTTTCTCTTGGTTTCCAAAACAATAATGTTGACTGCAGGGCTTTATAAGTCTGAGGTTTCAAAAACTGCTTGGCAGCAATCAAGAAGATTAGGTGAAGATAAGAGATAGAAAATATTAATTTTGGTCTCCTAATGAAAGCCTGCTTGGCGAACCAGAAAGCTTCATGAAAATCATCTTTAATAAGGTATCCCCAAGCATACAGGGTGCACAGATTGCTAGAACCACTTCTTTCTACATTCTTAAATTCCTCTGGAGCTAATTGAACCGAACGTTCCATCACCTGATCAAGTTCCTGAATCATTAACCTGAAGTTTGTAGACATACTATTAGGATATCTCCGATATCGAACAAGTGGTTCTTGGATCACAAAAATTGGGAAATGCAGAGCAATACGTAACCACATATCCCAGTCTGCTGCCGAGCTAAGGCTGCGTTCAAAAAAGCCTACTTTTTCAAAACAAATGCGACGGATTAAGGGAGTACTACCACAATAAAGGATATTAGAGCGAAATAGTTCTTTTGTAAGGTCCTCTCCAGCTTCAGAACAATCATAGATATCTATAAGATTTCCGTTGCGATCGACATTAGATATCCAAGAACTTACCAAACCAACGTCTAGATGTTTTTCCAAATACTCTACTTGCTTTTCTAGCTTACTGGATTCCCAAATATCATCAGCATCTAAAAATGCTAAATATTCACCTTGAGAAGACCAAATGCCCGTGTTTCGCGCTCCTGATATACCTTGATTTTCTTGAGAAATTAGTTTTACTCTTGAATCTTTGATTTCAGCAGCCCATTCTACAATGCCATCAGGGCTGCCATCGTTAATGATTAAAACTTCAAAATCAGTAAAGGTCTGATTTAGAACGCTTTCTAACGTCTCTGGAAGAAAAGCCATTGCATTGTAAGCTGGGATAATAACTGAAACTTTGGGCATAATAACTCCTACTTTAATAACATGATTCAATCATTATGATTAATAATCGCAGGAAGTTGTAAATACAATACAAAATCCTTAACTGCAATTAGTCAATTTACTTGCTGCGAGCCGAATAAAAGTGAATGCAGAGCTTTATAAGTCTGAGGTTTCAAAAACTGCTTGGCAGCAATTAATAAAATTAGGTGAAGGTAAGAAATAGAAAACATCAGTTGTGGTCTTCTAATAAAAGCCTGCTTTGCAAACCAGTAAGCTTCATGAACATCATCCTTGGCAATGTAGTCCCAAGCATTCACAACGCTAACATGGCTAGAGCCAATTCCTTTCAAAATTTGAAAGTCCTGTGGTGCTGATTGAAACGAACGTTCCATTACCCGATCAACTTCTTGAAGCATCATCCTTTGCTTTCTAGACATACTATTAGGATGCCTGCGATATCGAACAAGTGGTTCTTTTATCACAGAGATTGAGTAATGTATAGCAATACGTAGCCACATATCCCAGTCTGCTGCCGAGCTAAGGCTGCGTTCAAAAAAGCCTACTTTTTCAAAACACATCCGTCGGACTAATGCGGTACTACCACAAAAAATGATATTGGATCGAAATAATTCTCGTTTAAGCTCATTTCCATCTTTATAATTACGATAAATATTTATAAGATTTCCGTTAGAATCAATTGTGGAAATCCAAGAACTTACCATACCAACATCTAGATTTTTGTCCAAGCATTCCACTTGCTTTTCTAGCTTACTGAATTCCCAAATATCATCAGCATCTAAAAATGCTAAATATTCACCTTTAGAAGACCAAATTCCCGTGTTTCGCGCTCCTGATAAACCTTGATTTTCTTGAGAAATTAGTTTTACTCTTGAATCTTTGATTTCAGCAGCCCATTCTACAATGTCATCAGGACTTCCATCGTTAATGATTAAAACTTCAAAATCAGTAAAGGTCTGATTTAGAACGCTTTCTAACGTCTCTGGAAGAAAAGCCATTGCATTGTAAGCTGGGATAATAACTGAAACTTTGGGCATAATAACTCCTACTTTAATAACATGATTCAATTATTATTGGCGAGCGCCTTCTGTAAGCGCCCCAATAGATTGGAAGCGTGGATAAGATTGAATACTGACGGAGTTGTCTCCAGACGGCCCGGGATGGACATAAGGTGTGCAAATACAAGGAATACCCTGCTTTTTTGCTGCATCAAGGGCTGTAAACCCTAAATAATCGGCCAGCAAGCAATGGACAACATCAACATCCTGCATCAGTTTTTCTAGTTTCGGCCCAAAGACCGAGCGATAGCATTGATAGCTGAACCAGTCGAGAAAAGGTTGGGTATAGCTTCGTAGGAGCGGTAGAGTTCGGAGCAAGATGGGCAGTAAGCGCAGGATCTCGCTCAGGTTTGGAGTAACTGCATGAAGAGGAATATCACCATCCTGAAAGCTGGGATAACTAGGTGCTAAAAGATTGTTATAAAGTGATTCAATCATCATCCTCTTTCCTAACCACCCCGGAACATATTGAGGATGCCTAAAACCAAAGTTTGCCGCAGCAATGCTGACTTGATGCTTTTGAGCCAGCTCCTGTGCAACCAGACGAGCTTGGGTTTCAACTCCACCAATCGCAGGATAATAGCTAGGACTCACAAAAAGGATTTTCATCGTGTTTTCAAGTATGAGGCTCAGGTTCGTGTTCTTAATTCATTAACACTCAGTTCATAACGGAAATTGTTTCTAAACAAGGGTTTGTTTAACTGGAAGCCCCTGATTCATGTTGCATTTGGTGATAGTTCCAGAGTTTACCGCGTTGTTCTAACAACTCTTGATATTTCCCTTGCTCTACAATTCGTCCCTGCTCAAGTACCACTACTTGATCGGCACGAGTAATTGTAGAAAGTCGATGGGCGATCGCAATTACAGTCCGACCCATAGACAGCTTTTCCAATGACTCCTGGATCAGTCGCTCAGATACGGAATCTAAAGCGCTTGTAGCTTCGTCCAAAATCAAGATTTCTGGATCGCGCAACAAAGCACGAGCGATCGCAAGTCTCTGGCGCTGACCACCTGATAAACGTACACCGCGATCGCCTAGTTGGGTGTCGAATCCCTCCGGTAGCTGCTGGATAAACTCTAAAGCATAAGCTTGGCGGGCAGCTTCTACAATGTCTGCCTCCTCTACTCCTTCCAAAGCATAGGCAATGTTGTCACGAACATCAGCATTAAAAATGAAAGTGTCCTGACTGACAACTGCCAATTTTTGGCGCAGCGACTTAATTTCATAGGTTTTCAAATCAACTCCATCAATCAGAATCGTGCCCCGCGTTGGATCGTAAAATCGCGGAATGAGATCAGCGAGTGTACTCTTCCCAGCCCCAGATCCTCCTACCAAAGCGGTCATCTTGCCTCGTTCGATCGTCAAGCTAATGTCGTGTAGCACCAAATTGTCAGGTTCATATCCGAAATCTACAGAAACTAAATTGATCGCCCTTTTCAATCCTGAAAACTCTAGGTGTCCGTTCGGGAAATAATCTTTATTATCTGTTCTCAATAGTTCTTTAACATTAACTGCTGCTCCCTCTAGTCCGCTCAGAACAACCCTTGTTCCGTTCACGTCCTGTAAGGTTGGTACTAAACGGAACAATACAAAGAAAAATGTAAGTAATGAAGCAACAGGTAATGACTTACCGATGAGGATGCCATTGAATGCCATAATAATCAGGCTGACAAGAATTGTTGTAGCGATACTTTCTGACAAGGGTTTAACTAATGACATCAGCCGAGTTATTTTGATAAGGCTTTCGGCTACACGGGAACTACTCTCATAGAATCGTTTCCGCTCAAACTCTTGGGCAGCAAACGATTGAATGGTACGAATTCCGTTGATAAATTCTACAGCCGTTGAAGTAAAATGACCGTTAGCTGCTGAAATTTCAAAACTTTCTTCTCGTACCCTTACATTCAGCGTAGATAGCCCCACTGCCAGGAGACTGAATAGCATCACTGCCAGGAGTGTGAGTTGCCATGACAGCAGCAGCAACGTTGACACATAAACTACCCCTACCAAGCATCGGGTGATTACAAAGGCGACTCCTCCAAAAGCAGTTTTGATTCTCTCTAGTTCAGTTGTGATGGTGTTAACGAGTTCTCCTGACTTCGTTTTAGCAAAGTATCCAAGACTAAAAGCTTGAAGCTGCTCAAAGATTTGCTTACGAAGTCTATCTAATAATTTAATCTGAGAAATTTCTATATAAATAATAGATAAGTAGTTAAAGGATGCACGCATCCAAGTGCTAAGTAGGATTAGAATGCTAAGGCGAACAGTTTGGCTATTAGCTGAAGTATTTGCCCCTAATATCCAAATATCAATCCATTGAATTCCTGTTTTGATAGATTCTCCAGTGGGGTTTGTTAAGCTTTGTATAAAGGAAAGTAAAAAGCCAATTCCTACCCCTTCAAAAGTGGCAGCTAAAAAGGTGAATATAAAAGCAAGAACTACAATTCTGGGAAAATGTTTGAATTCTCTCAAAATCAAGTAATTTTCCTGCCATAACTCAGATTTTTTCAAATAAATACGGATTTTATTCATGAGTTAGAGAACATAGAAATTACGAAGGTTAACTAAAGCGTTAAGCAGTTAGGCAAGAAAGATCATTAACATGAAATAATTACCTAGCCAAAATGAGATAGGTACTAAACCCTAATCTCAAGTTGGACACAATCAGCAGAAGGTCAAACAATTGCTACCGAGAAAACGGTCATAGGTTAATTAAAGTTTTAATTCCCTCACTTATACTAATCTCTCTCCGGCTTCCAGTTTATAAAGGGTTTAAGGTTAGAGATGTCAGCCCGTAAAGGCATTCGCTCTACTATTCTCACTCTAGACTGATCCACTTTAATTGTAATTTATTCTCCCAGTTGATTCTCACATTATTTTACTACATCTATCACCGAATATTCTTGCCCACTCCCTAAGTTAAACACATCTATTCCGGAATCAAACTTATTAAGTAGCATAATAATGGCTCTTGCCATATCATACGTGTGGGTAAAATCTCGTTTTGGTTCGAGATTGCCGAACTCAATAGTTCTTAGCCCGGAATTAACTTGCCTTTGAATTTCAGCAATCAAGTGCAAATTAGCCTCATTTGGGTCAAACGCATTGAAAAACCTGAAAATTATTGTAGGAATAGATGTTTGTAGATGAAATTAATTCATCAAATGTTCGTCAGCTAGTTTAGATAAGCCGTAAATATATAGAGGATTAGTTTGCTGGTTTTCTGGAATAGCACGATCACAAATTGGATAAACTGCTGCTGTCGAAGCAAAAAACATCTTTTCTAAAATTTTCAAGCTTTTCGCAGCGTTTAATACGTTGATAGTCCCTTATATGTTAATGTTACTCGGCTTAAAAGGATGTTGATTGGAGTAGGGTATAAAGTGTATGGCTGCCAGATGAATAATCCAATTGGGATTAATTTTATGAATAACTTCTTTTAAGTCATTTTCATTTAAAATATCTAGCTGATAAAAACATACATCAGGAATAGTCAAAATTTTTATATTTCCAAAAGATAAGTCATCAATTACATAATCATGACCATATTTTTGTAAGGATTCAGGTCTAAACCAGGGGTATTAAAGATGGGGTCTGCACAGCAGGATTAACCCTCGCTTTAATAGCTT
>NZ_JAUBUG010000192.1:0-1162 GCF_036705345.1 Microcoleus sp. B3-D2 | reverse complement strand
TTGCGAGGGAGCCAACTGGTTCAATATTTCACTGTCTAGTTTGAGAGGCTGCTCTTTTTTCATAATTCTAATAATCTCCCTCCTGTATCATCTTTGTCAATACCCCCTGACCTGAATCCTTACATTCTAAGTCTGAAGAAATGCTCAAACTATCAATTCGCTTGCTTTTGTATTATTCAAAATATGGGACGGTCCCTACCGTAGCATAAATCATCTCTTAATTGTGCAACGCCGACGAAGGAGGCGGTGCTGCTGGATACAGTTTTAGAGCAAGTAGATCGCGACTTACAGGTTTTAGATCACCTGGGATTGGGCCTCGGCTACTGTTGGGAAACCCACATCCATGCTGACCATATCATCGGGGCGGGCAAACTGAGACAGCAAACGGGTTGTCGGGTGTTAGTGCCCCAAAATGCCACTGTCAAGTCTGCCGATCGCTCAGGAAGCGATGGCGAAACCTTAGTCTTGGGGGGGGGTACAAATTGAGGCGATCGCCACACCAGGCCACACCTCCAGCCATCTGGTTTATTTAGTCAATAACACCCATCTGTTAACAGGGGATACCCTACTAATTCGAGATTGTGGACGTACAGACTTGCAATCTGGGATGCGGGAACTCTTTACGATACGGTGATGCAACGGTTGTTTACCTTCCCAGAGGGGACTCTATTTTATCCCGCCCATGATTACAAAGGGCGCACCGTTTCCACAATTGGGAAAGAAAAGCGCCTCAATACTCGATTTGCCGATCGCAGCGGCGAACAATTTATCAAGATTATGAGCCATCTGGGTTTGAGCTATCCCAAGAAGATGAACGAAGCCGTACCCGTCAATGAATACTGTGGCGATTTCATCCCCGAAGCGAGTCTAAATAATGGCACCAGTGCGGCGATCGATGGCGATCGCGAAAAAGTCGAACTGACGCTATGGACCAATACTGAAATCTATGACGATTACTTAGCCAGGTACATTTAGGGGAAGCAGGGGCTAGGGAAAGCAGGGGCTAGGGGGTAGGGGAAGAAGGCAAGAAGGGAATAGTATCAGCTTTCACGAAATCAGAACCTCCTAGGTAGCCCTGGCGGTTGTTACAGCACTTCCGGCTGTTATGAGGTACAATAAGAAGAGATTCTAAAAATACATCAATGAAAGCATATTCAGTTGA
>NZ_JAUBUG010000097.1:0-21411 GCF_036705345.1 Microcoleus sp. B3-D2 | reverse complement strand
AACTGAATATGCTTTCATTGATGTATTTTTAGAATCTCTTCTTATTGTACCTCATAACAGCCGGAAGTGCTGTATGTTGGCCCCAAGCTAGGCGGTTTCGCAACAAAAGTATCTTGGTACGCCCGCCAAAAAATGTTCGATTTGCTGATGGCATTAGCCAATCCCAGCGCCGACACAACCGTGTTGGATGTAGGGGTAACTTCCGACCGCCGGGAAGACTGCAATTTCTTTGAGAAACTTTATCCGCATAAGGACAAAATCACCGCAGTCGGTATGGAAGATGCTTCGTTTTTAGAGCAAGAATATCCCGGTTTAAAATATGTCCGTTCTGACGGTTTAGCCTTGCCATTTCCCGACAAAAGCTTTGATTTAGTCGTGAGTTTTGCCGTAATCGAACACGTTGGGAGTCGGGTTCAGCAAAAAGCTTTTGTTATGGAACTTTGCCGCGTCGGCAAAACTTGCTGCATCACAACTCCCAACCGCTGGTATCCCCTAGAATTCCACACCGCTGTTCCCTTCATACATTGGCTGCCCCCCTCCTGGTTTCGAGCGTTGCTGAAATTGCTCGGTCAACACTTTTTCGCCCAGGAGGAAAATCTCAATCTTTTATCTGAGAAAGATGTCTTAAAGATGCTGCCTGTAGATGCTCGAATTTCTACCAAACATTTTCGGCTTTTCGGTTTGATATCTAATCTGCTCTTTTATGTCATCTAAATAGTTGCTACTTACGCTGAACTCCCAAATCCAGCACAAAATTTTCTCCGTCTTCATAGAGCTTTTTTCGAGTTTTTGCAAGTTGCTGCACGTTATCGCGAAAGTCGTGAGAGAGTTGTGATTGCAGTCGAAACCAAGATGACAATCCCGGTTCTGAAGTATCTACATCTGCCGGATGATTGAGACTCCAAGACGAATAAGCTATGTATCCAATAGATTTTGAAACTAAATAATTTGCTAAAGCTTCAGGGCCTTTGAATACAGGCATTCCGGGAGGCAAACTCGCTCCTCCTGGCCAGTCAGCGAGAAAAATTTGATTGCGTTTAAAATCGAGGATAAAAGGTGCATCTAGCCTCGTTAAGACTGTTTCTCCCTGTGGAATAGACTGTTGCAGCGCTGCATACTGCAATTTTTGCTTAGCTGAAACTAAAGAGGGATTCGTTAGTCCAAATTTAATATTTTTCACATACGCTGAATAAGTATTTTTAGTTATATCCCAATCGTAGCTGATTGTAAGACCTGCACAAAATACAGCGGCAATAAAAAAGTTAGGAATCCCGTTTTTATTTAACCCTCCTGTATCCGTCATGGCGATCATAATTAATATGATAATTGCTGGAAATAAGTGAGAGAATGAATAACGAAAAGGGTCGGCATTTTCAGTAAGTACGCCTACAACAACAGTTGCCACTAGGGCTGCAACTGTCATAGATAAAGGTGCTTGGCGGTTTGAGAACGAGGATTCTGCTGGTAAATTAGCAAATTTTAGAGGTCGGATACTTAAGCTCAAGCAGCCGAGCAATATCACTATAAAAACGTAAATACCTCTGAATGCTGCGAGGGCTGTTTTAACAGTCGCCAAGAGTGTCGGACCTGATTTGAAAGTAATGCCGTAGGCGGATGCGTGATAGCCTTTTCCCAAAAGAGGATACAATAAAGTACCTGAAGATTGATACAAAGAAATCATCCAAGGTAGGAGAAATATTCCTACTAATACTGTCGCAAGCCCGAATTCCCATACAACTTTTAGTTTTGTATTTGAGCTAAGAAAATAGCAAAGGTAGCTAACTGCAAATACAATAGCCGAGGCAGGAATTAGAGAAGATTTTAAAGTACAAATTGCGGCGGAGATTAAAGCGATAATACAAGCATTAAAAACCCAATAGTTGCGGTTTATTTCTTTGCTGTCAAGGGTTCTAAACAAACTTAAAAATAAAGGTACTGGCAACATCATACTTGTAGTGTTTGCCTTGGGGACAGCAATCAATAATACAAATAAAATTGTAAATATTACTCGTCTAGTCGAGGCTTGATTTTCTTTGAAAAATCCGATAATTAGGCCGAGCGTAATAATCAGCGCCAAACCAGGGTCTATGATGTTTAAATTAGTGTCGGAAAGTACGCTGACAATGAAAGTATGGAGAAATGACTGTCCCCCAAAAGATACTATTCTTCTTTCGCTAAAAGGCTCTAGGCCCATAGAACCGAGTTGCAGCATTTTGTGGGGAAATACTAAGTAAGCGTGGTAGTCATCGCTGGTATTAAACCCGTCAGCATACACCATGTTGGCAAAGTTGAGTCTGCCTGTATAAACCCATCCCGCGTATTGGATTAAAATCAGTAGACTGACTGTGGCAAGGCCTGCTAAGATTATTTTATCTTTGCGACTTTCTTGAAATAGCTGTGAGAGATTGCTGGCGATTGATTGTCTGTGATTTACCAAATCTACTAGACAATAAATGAGTCCCAAACCTAAAAAAATAAAAATTGTGGGTGGCGAGATATTCCAAGTTGCGTTTAATACACCGCCAATGATAAGGCTCAAGGCTAGACCCCAAGCGGCTCTTTGTCCCCAGTCCTTTCGCTGGTTGGGAAAAAGAATGTGGTTGAGGAATTTCCCCCAACCGATTAAGGATAAAAGCAGGCAAATACCGTAGAAGAAGGATATTAGGTATGGAACCATTGCTGTCAAAGCCTATTATATTAAATTGTTAACTTGTGGAGCGAGGACGTGTTAAGTTTTGGGGGTGTGTTATGAATCGTATTTTATCTTAGAATACTGTATAAATTTTGTCAATATATTGTTTTTTGTTTTCGTTGGTGGAGGATGATTTAAAGGTAATTACTATTAATCGGATTGGATACGAGAGAGAAATTTATGATTGAGGGAAGTGCGATCGCACTTTTGGTAATAATAAGGGCTTGGGGAAAACAGGGCTTTTCGGGAACAGAGGGGCGCTCACGGGATGTATGAACAAAAGCTAAAATTGAAGCTGTCTTAAAAAGTAGGGTAAAAACGAAAAATCTAGGAGTAAGCAGCCCTGGAATGATGATAGGTTAGATTCAAGGCTTACGCAGGTACACTCTATGTGTGCCTGCACAAATACGAGCGCTACTAATTGACCCGATATTGGCTCACAAGTTGGTCAGGATTCAATTAGAAGCGTATAAGTACGATGCTCGCGCAAGTTTAGTTTACATCGAGCGCTTGTAAAGTGGGAGACGATCGCGCAGGACGTGTTCTTCAAAATTTCAAGTGCGAGGGCGATTGCTTTTAAAATAATTAGTTATACGAATTTAATTGATAGAAGGACTAATAACTACTCTTCATAATCGATCAAAACTTGCACCCAGCTTGGCGGCCGCGGGATTGGATTTCCCAAACGATCTAATAGCAGCAAAGCTACTAAATGCACTACAAATAAATAGACAATATTGTTAACCAAAATCATCCCGGCGGCGATCGCCCCAATAGTGTTCAAACTCGGTACATTAAGCCAGCCCAGCTTCACAAACACCCATTCCACCATCTCTGTTACCTGGGCGGTTACGTAAACCCATAGATCTTGACCCACCAACGCTGACAGCAGCCAAAACCGAAAAAAGAAGCCGACAGTACCAATTAGCGCGCCCACACTAATAGAGAGTGACCAACTCGCTTTACGCCTCCAAAGTCCTCCCAGCGCAACTCCCATAATTCCAAAAGGCATCACGTATAAAATGCTCCGCGTCGGGCCCATGAGTACCGACAGCAGCAAACCCGATACCAAAGCTGCCATCCAAGCTGCTCGGTTGCCCCAACGCAAGTAAACTAGGGCGATGGGTATCGGGAAAAAAACCCGCAGCAAAGGCCCCAGCGGAAAGTAATAATTTACCAGCCAAATTAAGCTAGCCGTACTTGCTAAAAAAGCCGTTTCTACCAGCCTTAAAGGCGCTTCCCCAGAGGCCCGCTTCCCCGGATCGGGATTGGTGCGATCGCCAGCCATTGCTGAAATATCGGCGGTTTGCGGCTCGTTATTTGTACTGGGTGAACTACCCGAATTAGACGCAGCATCTGCTGAAAAAAAATCACTCATCCGATTTTAGATTTTAGATTTTAGATTTTAGATTTTACGGAACCTGCGCCCGATACGGCTGATTCCCGATTTTAGATTTTAGATTTTAGATTTTAGATTTTACGGGACTTGCGCCCGATACGGCTGATTCCCGGTTTCACTGTTTGGATGCCTCGCCGCCAAATTTAATATTGCTCGCAGAAACCGGGTTTAGGCAGGAACGCAAGTCTTATTTTAGATGGATTTTCTCAGCCAAAATTTTCAGCAGCATTATTTTTCGATTTTGGCTTCCTGGATTACAAGAACCGAACAAGATGCGTGGTGAACGACATAATTGCTGACGCTGCCGAGAAAAGCTTCTGTAAACCCAGTGCGGCCGCGCCTCCCCAACACTATTAAATCTGCGCCCCAATTTTCGGCGGATTCACAGATACAATGCCCCGGATCTCCGTCCATTTTGCAGTCAAATTCCACCTGCAATCCTTTTTTTGCTGCGGCGTCGCAGTAATTGTTCAGCAAACCCGAAGCCTGTTTTACATCCCTGTCCAGCCGCAAACGTTGAGCTTGATAAGCTTGATCCATTAACTCGACATTCAGGCCCAAATCTACCGGAATTGGCACTGCAGTCTGACCCACCGTGCTAACAGTAACGCAGTTAAATAGCATCACCTGGGCGCGATCGCTCTGAGCTAATTCTAAAGCTTGAGTGAAGACGCGGTGGCCGAGTTCAGAATCATCTAAGGCGGCGAAAATTTTCTTAAAACTCACAGCTTTACCTCCTGCGGGAAATCATTAGTATCAGTTAGGTAACAGAGAGTGCTGTTGAATCTAATTCAAATTAGCAAACTCTGATACTTCTAGACTAACAGACGCTCTAAGGCGTGCAGGTCGGGAATGCACAAAACGTCACGTTCGCGCTGAATAGTTCCTTTTTTTTCCAGCTTGCTCAGCACTCGCGTTACTGTTTCGCGAGCCAGCCCGCTGAGGCTGCTCAATTCTCTGTGTGGCAGGTTGGGAATTTCTGTACCTCCTGTTTCCAGGATTTTTTTGCCTTGCCCCTCGGCCAAAAATAATAGAATATCTGCTACTCGCGAGGTACTGTCCGACTCTCGCAAACGCAGGCGGCGGTTGACTTGTCGCAGGCGACGCGCCATCAGTTGAGCTAGTCGAATGCCTGCTAGCGGCTCGGTATGAATGAGCTGCACAAAATCCTGAGATGGCATATTGCCGATCAGTGTCGGGGCTAGGGTGATCACATCTGTCGATCGCGGTGCTTCTTCGATCGCGGCCATTTCCCCGAATAATTCTCCTTTCCCTAAAATATTCAGTGTTACTTCTTTTCCGTCTAGGTTGTAGGTGCGAATTTTCACCCAACCATCCAATATAAAATACACTGATGTTCCCCAGTCATTTTCGAGTAAAATCACTTGATTCGACGGATGACTGCGGGTAACGATGTGGACAGTTGCTCTCTCGATTACAGGATCGGGTAATCCTGCAAAAAAAGGAGTAGAAACTATCAATTGATTTATATTGGAATTCGGATCTCGGGTGTTAAAGCGGTCTTCCATGAGGCCATCATTTTAATTTATGCGCTTGAGCTGCGCTGGGCAGTTAGAAATAGCTTGCAGCCGAGTCATTCGATTTGAGATTCAAGAAACAAGGATCTCAAATCAAGGATCTCAAATCGGCAATTTTACCTCTAAAGTTTTGCGGGCAAAGGCTCAATATGGGAATTAATAGCCTCAAGCTCTGATTGGGAGCTAGAAACTAAAGAATATACCATAATTTTTTAGATATATACCACTGAGCAAATTTTATTAACAAAATTTTAGCAAGGTGGCAAACGACTGAGCCGATCGAATTACCTTTGAAAGCACTTCGCTTAGAAAGCTTAACACTGCTGAGAGATTTGTTGTCACTAGGCCCGGCTGTCGAGAAGGCAGAATCGACGAACACAAGCCTGCAAGCACGGTAGACAGATCCCCAATCCGACTGCAAGCCTGAAACCTGGCAAAGGTTCGCACGATCGGCAAAATCCACAGCCATTGCGAGCCTGAAGACTGGCGCTCTTGGCGAGCGAAACCCACCCACTTCCCAGCAAACTTTTCTGCTACCCCAAGATTATTGTACCATTAGTATCTAGCCATGAATACATATAAAAGGCTATAATTAAAGGTTACTCAAACCCAGTATATGGGAACAATCCCGAATGTCGGTATCCCCAATCCCAAATTGTTTGAGGTTTTTTCCAACTCGGTGAAAGATGAAGAGACAGTGGCGCGCCACCATGCTAACGAAACTCGCGGTGACAGTGTGCGGCCCGCCCTTCAAGCGGGTGAAGGAAAAAGTTCGTCGGGAGCGCAGCTCTTACGAGCAGGAATCAGCCTCCGGGTGGGGAAACTCGCCCCTGAGCCACAGAACTTGACCAACAATAATGGGATTCAATCCCCGTCCTTCTAGGACGGCTTTATTTATGGTAAGCTAGTTGCCGTAGGGTTTGTCCACGTCAAATGAGAGTTTTAGAGTTCAAAGCTAAAGGGAAAACAACTCAATACTCAGCAATAGATGAGGCGATTAGAACTGCTCAATTCGTCCGCAACAAATGTATCCGTTTTTGGATGGATAATCACGGCGTAGGGCAAAAAGAGCTGTATCGCTACAACACCAAGCTGAGAGCTGAGTTTCCCTTTGTAAATACTTTGAACTCTCACGCTTGCCAAGTTGCTATTGAATGGGCATATTCCTCAATTGCTCGATTATACGACAATTGCAGGAAGTCTATTCCCGGAAAGAAGGGATATCCAAAATTTAAGAAGAATTGCCGCTCGGTAGAGTACAAAACTTCTGGCTGGAAGCTTTCCCCCGATAGACGCTCAATCAATTTCATTGATAAGAAGGGCATTGGTAAACTTAAACTTAAAGGGACGTGGGACTTACACTTCTACCAACTAGACCAAATAAAGCGGGTTAGGCTAGTGCGTCGTGCCGATGGCTACTACGTTCAGTTCTTGGTGAAAATCGAAACTGGAAAACTAGACATTGAGCCGACAGGTAGAATTGTTGGATTGGATGCAGGAATCAAGGAGTTCTACAGCGATAGCAATGGTCATACTGAGCCTAACCCTAAATTTTATCGCGCAGGCGAGAAGCGTCTAAGGTTTCGACAAAGACGTGTTTCTCGTAAAAGAAAAGGCTCTGCCAATCGTAAACGAGCCATTAATAGACTAGGACGAGTACACCTCAAAATAAGTAGGCAACGTGAAGAACATGCCAAGAGACTGGCACGTTGTGTAATCCAATCTAACGATTTGGTCGCCTATGAAGACTTGAGGATTAAGAACTTAGTCAAGAACCATTGTTTTGCCAAGTCTATTAATGATGCGGGTTGGTATCAGTTCAGGAAATGGTTAGAGTATTTCGGGGTTAAGTTTGGCAAGATAACCGTACCGGTCAATCCTGCCTACACCTCTCAGGAATGCTCTAATTGCGGCACGTTAATCAAAAAATCCCTCTCTATGAGAACCCACACTTGCCAATGCGGCTTCGTCTTAGACCGGGATTGGAATGCTGCTATTAATATCCTGAAATTAGCCTTGAGTACGGTAGGGCATACCGGAACTTGGGTCATAGATCCGAACGCTTCGGGAGATTCGACCTCTACCTTGGTTGGAGTAATCCTGCTAGGGCAAGTTGGGTCTATGAACGAAGAATCCTCGTGTCTTTAGACCGAGGATTGTCAAAGCACTTGCAATTGATAGAAGCGGGCATTGGGTGCGGAAGTACCGGCTAACCTATCATAGGCAATAGAAGTTATCCGAAGACAAAACGTTAATTAACAGTTGTCAGAAAATATTAGTGAATAATTGACCGAAAGCATCCAGGATACAAGCCCCCGGATTCATCCGTCCAGAAATAAAAAACCTGTATCCGATAAAGGAGCCCCCGAATTTATCCGTGCGGTCAATGCTTAAATCTAAAATCTAAAATCTAAAATCTAAAATCGATTGACGGACTCGCATTCAGATTATTCTATCTATTGGCATCGCTGCCGCCTGACTTCAGTCTTTTTTCGGTAAAGTTTCTCCCAAGCCGCATTCCCAGAGGTTCCGCCCTTGAATTCTCAGAAGTACAAAATTCAAGCACTGATTGCTGAGATAGACGAGGTACTCAGCAAGCCCGCACCCCGCTTGCCTTGGACGGGTTCTCTTGATACTGTCCACCAGCGCCAACTTTTAGAGCGAGTTCGCGCTTATCTGGTTTCCTCAGACTCAAAGCTAACGGCCGCAAAAGCCCCCGCCCGCCCAAATGTGCGCCCGCAACCAGTTCCAGTGCCCAAAGTGCCTCTGCCCGCCCCTGGCCCCTCAGCAGCAGAGCAAATCATGCTTGCCGTAACCGGAGAAATCAGCCACCTGCGTTCAAGCCTGACAGGGCCGCTCCAAGAAGACATAGAAGCTCTGCGGCAAGAGCAGCAAGCTCTAATTCAAGAAATCAAACAGCTAGAAGCAAAACGGCAGCAGCAACAATCCCTAGCTCAGCAACAAGCCAATCAACAGCGAATCATTGCTGAATTCTTGCAGGTACTGACTGCCCGCTTGGAAGAAACCTTGACTAGCGATTTCTCCCAAATTATAAGTTCCCTAGAAAATCAGTTATTGCAAAGCAGCGCAACAGCTTACTCTTTGGGCGGTGCGGGTGATGAACAATCGGCTATTGACGTAACACTTAACCGAGAAACCTCAGAAGAACACCCGCTGCTGACGCCGGCTCAGAGGTTGGAGCAAATGCAACTGTTCCAATCTCATGCTGACAGTCTGCTGATGAGTCTCGATTCTAGGATGGGTACCGTGTTCGAGGCTTTGCAAGCAAATCTGCAAAGCTATCAAGCTTCCTTGAGACAAGAACTCGAAAATATGTACGGTTTGAGTCAGCAGAGCGAGGCGATGTTCGCGGCTTTGGTCAACCACTTGGCCGCACAGTTGGGACGAGAAGCATCTTCCTACGTTCAACAGCCGATCGATTTAGCAAATAATCTCGAAACCGTCACCCCAACCGCAGCCGATCAATCTCCTGTCGCTCCCACCCTTTCAAATACTTCGATCGAGCACTCAGCCGCAGAGACTCTGACTGAAGACTCGGTGCAGGAAATTCGCACCGGCGAATTCGGAGAACAAGACAGATTGCCCTACGCCGGTACAGAAATTTCTCCGCAATTCAGACAGTTGAGGCGCGACCGCGACCGCATTCAAGCCCCAATTTTGCTCCCGGAGTTGGAAGATAAATTTGTCGGTTATGCACCCGAAGTATCTCGAAACGCAACTCTTTTTCCTGGCGGTGAATCGGAAAATAGGTTAACAGAAAAAAACGAAGATATTGAGGATTTGTATGCAAGTTTGTTCGCGGGAGAAGCGGTTCCTGAAGTAGAATTACAAATCGAAAGTTTCCCGGTAGAGAATACTGAAATAGAGGTCGAAAGTGAAGGTGTAGAGTATCAAAATGCGGCGGATAATGAAACTGCAGACTCGCTAAAAATGACCGAAGATTTGTTTGTAAATCTGCTAGAGGAAGGCGAATCTCTGGAAGAGATTTTAGGAGATGAAGATTCAGACTTTGTAATGGGTAATTCTGTAGACGCTCTAACTTTAGATACTGCAGATTTATTTGAACCGCAAGTGGCAACAGTAGCTCAAGTTTCAGAAGCACCACCCTCAACCGCTGAGGTGCAACTTGACGCGGACGATCGAGAAAATCTAGAAACGGATCAAAACCTCAGCGACCAGTTCGGCGCTACTGTGCCTCAGTCAGCAGCTTTGCCGTTGAGAACGCCTGTAGAAATTAGCCCTCACCACCCCAGTGCCGCGCCCCATGTGCCGAGTGCCGGCGATGTTCAAACTGGTGAGTTCGACTCATCCTCGCAGGGGCTCGATGATGGGTACATCCAAGCTTCGCCGGACGAGGATTTGCTGCCGGTCGAGGCATTAGAAGATGACCTCGATCGAGCTCTAAATTTGGACAACAATACTCTGGAACTTTTGGAGGCAGACCTCTACAATCTGGAGGGATTGGAAAATACTAGCTCCCGGCGATCGATTTTCTCAGCCGCTAACAGCTTGGATTTATCGGCGAGTTCCCCCGAGGACATTGCAAAAAATCCCTTTGCCGAGGCCGCAGAGGAAGAACTCGGCACGCTGGAGGATTTGTTCTCCGATGTGTTGGAACTCTCACCTGAGGATGAACCCTTTGTTTTGGAAAACGAAGTTGAGGATGACTTGTTTGCGGAGGAAGACGACTCGAATTTGACGCTAGACGAGATTTTGGCTAGTTTGACCGAGACCGATCGCCCTTGGACTGATTCTCCCCCTCCAGAAACTGCCGAAACTAACGAACTGCGATCGAGTCCTCCAGAAAGTAAAAAAAAAACCTAATTTCGACAGAGAGTAAAGCAGGAGTTGTTGAGGGGAAAACCGAGTTTAGCGAGTTTGCCACACAGCAGCAAGAGTTGGCGCCTCCTTTTGTTGCAGGTGCGATCGCCCCATCCCGAGAACGCCCGAACTCTAGCTGGTATTTGGGCATTGATTTTGGTTCCAGCGGCGTGTCTGCGGCTTTGCTCGATCGCGAAGCAGGCCAGTTGCACCCGATTTACTGGGAAGTATCGCAGGCTGAGGGTTCCCCAGCAGACGCCAGCTTTCGGATTCCCTCGGCTGCGGTGCTGGCGAACACAGCCCCAGGAAGCCTAGGGTCAGAGGTGACAGTCAAGTCGGTGGGATTCCGACCCCAGGCTTTGGCTGCAGGAGAATTTTTACTGGAAAATTTTAAATTGCCTTTAAAGGTGGGCATTCCTTATCAGCGGGAGGCTGCTGGGATGTACGAACCGCTGTTGCAGTGGTCGCCCTTGCAGGCTTTTTCGATCGCCTTGCCGCTGCAAGGTGTGCGCGCACTGCTGGCTACTTTGAATCCGAGTTTGCGGGGACAAATATTTGACGGATCGGGGGAAGTTTTGGATTCTGCACCAAGGGCAATTTTTGCAGGATTGCCAGTTTCCAATTTAATCTGTAGGGCTTCGGGACTAACGCCAGAAACTCTCGATGCGGCGCTTTTAGACTTGCAGGGTGTAATTTTGGGGACTCCTGCCGGCTGGTCGGATGTTTATATGTTCAATCTGCGGGAGGCGGTTTTGGGCGCGTCTCTGGTGGCTTCTGATTCGCAAATTTTTGTGGTGGAAGATGCGATCGCCACTTTGCTTGCTGCTGTAACTCCTGTAAAAAATGGCATGGAAGTCGAGTCGTCAGCCGTGGATTCTGCTAAGGGCGGTGAAGAAGCTGCACCGCTGAGTGTTAATGCTTCGTCTTTTAGCGGGGGAACTTTGATTTTGAATGCGGGGGCGGCGACGGTGGAATTAGCTTTAGTTGAGTTGCCGTCAAATCTTCAAGATTTAACTCGTGCTGATTTTACTTGCCAGAGTTTTGGTTTTGCTGGCGATGCTTTCGATCAGGATATTATCTGTCAGTTGTTGGCTAAAAATGAAACGTGGGGAATGTCGATCGATTTGCCACGTCCGGGGCATCCAGATTTGCCGAGCCGCTATCAATTGCAGCAGCGGTTACAAGGTTCTGCTTTTGGCCTGCAATTGTTAGAAGCGGCAAGGCAAATAAAAGTTATTTTGCAACATCAAAAAAGTTTTGCTTTGGATATTGGCCAGCAGCATTGGGATGTGAAGCGCAAAGATTTGGAAAGTCTGGTTTTAGTGCCTTTTGTGCAGCAGTTAAACCGCGAATTGAATGCTTTGCTCAGCCGCGCGGGAATGTCGCCGGCGGGGATTAATCAGGCGATTTGTGCAGGGGGTATGGGTGCTTGGCCTGCGATCGCCCGCTGGTTGCGACAGAAGCTGCCGAATGCGATCGTGGTTCAAGACCACGAATTGCAGGTCGATCGAGATATTTTTGAGATTCACAATTCTGCATTAAATTCGGTATCTCAAAGTACAAATTTTTCCCAAAAATGTGGTCGAGTTGCCTGCGGGTTGGCGAGTTTGGGTCTCTATCCTCACATTTTGGATGTGTCGCAGCAGCAGTACAGCGACTTTTTTCTGCTGTGGGAATTAATGCAGGTTTTGGGCCAGGAAACTTTGAGCTTTCAGGAAATTTTGCAGTTGTTGGAACGTCAGGGCGTGAATACCCGCACCTGCGAACCCCGGATTTTGCGGATTTTGGAAGGAAATTTGCCGGCGGGACTTGTGCCTGCGGAGGAAGATTTCATGCTGTTGGCCGAGGAGTCAAGACAAAATCCTGATTGGGAAGCAATTTTGGCTGAGCCGCTTTTCTTTGAAGATGTGTCACGGGGTTATCGTTTGAATCTCGAACACGCCTCTGTTGTCCGCGAATATTTAGCCAAACTCGCCTCTAGCAGCCAGCAAAAATTCTTAGAGCCGCTAACACTTGCTTGGGATGTTCGCACCGATATTTATCGCTAAACGGCCAAAAACCCGGTTTCTCAGTAGTATCCTCCCTGTCTTTCGGGAAGAGTCCTAGTCGAAACCAGGTTTTTTTGCGTCCAGGACTAACTTTTTTCTGTAAATTTACGTAAGTTTACATAAACTTTATACGTTTTTATAAAAAATACATAGAAACTTTATAAAAGTATTATTGGTTTTTAAAGATTGTGCAAAGCTCAGCATTTCAGGTTCTGCAGATTTGGGATGGCTAATAAGATGGACGTAAGAGATCGTTAAAGTTGAGACAAATCATATGAAATTTCCCATGGGTGCCTCGTGGAAATCATCATTATCAGAAATCCTGTCCTTATTATTTCAAGAATTTACTTACAGAGTCGGTGTATCGAAACAACAGCATCACCGATCCGTAACGAGCAAGGTAAAACGGTTAATCGATATTTTGGGCTCGCTGCTGGGACTGGCAATTGCTGCTGCGGTGGCGGTGCCGGTGGCAGTGGCGATGCTATTGGACAATCCGGGCCCGCTGCTTTACAGTCAAGTCCGCTGCGGCTTCAAAGGGCGGCTTTTCAGAATGTGGAAATTTCGATCGATGGTTGTCGGGGCAGAAAACCTCAAACATTTAGTTAGGAACCAAGCCAAGGGTCACATTTTTAAGAATGAAAATGACCCGCGAATTACCCGCATCGGCCGTTTTTTGCGGAGGACGAGTTTGGACGAGTTCCCTCAATTCTGGAACGTGTTAGTCGGCGACATGAGTTTGGTGGGGACTCGGCCGCCCACTCCCGATGAGGTTGCTGCCTATGACGAATTTCACTGGAAACGTTTAAATGTCAAACCCGGTATGACTGGGGAGTGGCAAGTCAACGGACGGTCTGGAGTGAAAGACTTTGACGATATTGTACTCATGGATCTCGACTATCAGCGCAAGTGGTCTGTTGTCTACGACATCAATCTGATTTGCCAAACAATTTGGGTTGTCTTCAGTAAAAACGGTGCGTGTTAATAGACTTGCTGTTTTGGGGTGTTTTTGGATTTTAAATTTTAGGAAAAAATAGGGGATGAAATAGTAGGAAACGGATTAAATATATGTTAATAGAATTAGCCATTGGTGATGCTTACGGTGCGGGTTTTGAATTTGTTGACCAGCAGACGATCGAAATGTACAACAATCTCAACGGCTACATCAAGCATCCCCGTCACGATATCCAGCCTGGATGTTACACGGACGATACGCAGATGAGTCTAGCCGTCGCAGAAGCTATCGTCAGCCGAGAACCTTGGACACCGGAACTTTTAGCCAGCAAATTTGTTGCAGCTTTTCAGCGCGATCGGCGATTTGGTTATGCTGGCAAAATGTACAATTTTTTGCTACAAGTTCAAGACGGAAAAGAATTCTTAGAAAAAATTCACTCCGCTAGCGATAAAAGCGGCTCGGCGATGCGAGCAGGCCCCATTGGCATTTTTCCTACTATTGAAAAAGTCATTGAAAATGCTACCATTCAAGCTGCAATTACTCACAACACTCCTGATGGCATTAATGCAGCTATAGCGGCCGCTTTGATGTCCCATTACTTTATTTATCAGCTAGGTTTAAAGAAGAATTTGGGAAATTTTCTAGAAAGGCACGTAGCGGGTGAGTGGTCGATACCTTGGCAAGGAGAAGTCAGCGTTAAAGGTTTGGTCTGTGTTAGAGCAGCTATTACTGCGGTCATGCGAAATGATAGTATGAGCAAACTGCTCCAAGATTGCATTGCTTTTTCTGGAGATGTCGATACAGTAGCAGCTATCGCTTTAGCTGCTGGTTCTTGTAGCAATGAAATTGCCCAAGACCTGCCCGAAAATCTGGTACAAGGATTAGAAAATCAATCTTACGGCAGAGATTATATCATAGAAGTAGATCGACAGTTAATGAATTGCGCGATCGACTTCTGACTTCTTCCTGAGATAGGTTACATTCGTTAAATCCCTTACACTGTTTCGTTGCCGAACTTCTTTCTATTAGGATTAGGGCCAACTGTCACAAATAGGGTTAAATTTTATGTATGTAGTTGCGCTTTAGCGCTCTTAGCTTACGAAAGAGCGCCCAAGCGCAACTACATACTTTTGTTTAATTTTCCAGTTGGCCTTAGTCCTATCTATTATGAATTTGCCTAATTTGATTACTTTCTCTCGCTTACTGGGAGTGCCTTTCCTACTCTACGGTTTGTACGACCCAAGCGCTCAAAGCCGCTGGATTTGCACCGCAATTTTTGTGGTAGCTGCGGCTACTGATTGGCTGGACGGCTATTTGGCTAGGAAGCTGAATCAAATTACCGATTTGGGTAAGTTTCTAGACCCTTTGGTGGATAAATTGTTGGTGCTCGCGCCGCTTTTAGTGTTGATTGAGTTGGGTCGAGTCCCGGCTTGGGGAGTGTTTTTGATTTTGGGTCGGGAGTTGACAATTGCGGGGTGGCGTGTTAATAAAACTACGATTTCGGGAGCTAATATTTGGGGGAAATTGAAGACGGTAAGTCAGATTGTGGCGATCGCACTTTTAATTGCTCCTTTGTCTGAAGCGTGGAATTTTCCCGCAGTAATTGCTTTTTGGGTTTCTGTGGCTTTAACTTTGATTTCTGGCGCTATTTATCTCTGGCCGGAAAAGGAAATAAAAGAAAAGTAAGGGAGTTTTATATCATTAAACACGCGCTTTCCCCCAGTCCGGCAGGGGTTTAAACCCCTGCCTCAAAGCAAAAGTCCTCTAAAGAGGACTGTTAAAATCATCAGTCCTCTTTAGAGGACTTTTGCTATTAGCCGGGGGTTTAAACCCCCGGCGGACTTGTGGAAAAGCGAGGATTTATCAAGATTACTTCCCCTTAATAATGGCTCCCAGATTTCCGGTAATGCACCGCTGTCACGCCGTCATTTTTGAGCAAATGACCGTTTTCAATCGCCGCATAAACTACCCAGTGATCGCCGCATTCCATCCGACTTATCACTTGGCATTCCAGATAAGCTAGAGCATCAGTCAAAACGAGACAGCCGTTGCTAGCTTCCATTGTTTCGACTCCGGCAAATCTGTCTTCTCCCGGAGCAAAGTTTTTCATGAAATACTTCCGCAACTGTCGCCCTTCTGCTAAGATGTTGAGCACAAATTTATCTCCGGCATACATCAAAGATTCGATCGATCGATCTTTCGCCACCGCAATCGTCACACCGGGCGGATTAAACGTTGCTTGCGACACCCAGGAAGCCAGCATCGCACTGGTGACATCCTCCCGCTTCGCCGAGACTACGCACAGCGAACCAACGAGTCTCCCTACAGCTTGTTCAGTGCGATCGCTCCCTGCTGCTAACTGCGGTTTCGGTGCCCGCAATTTTTGCGATCGAATCAAAGCTTGAGCAAAATCCGTGCCCGCTTCTGTGCACTCGTGAATCGTCGCCGCCGTCGGCTTAAATTTGGCTCGAATCGGCTCAAATCCAATTCTATAGCCAGCATCTTTCAGCTTGTTTTCCACTAAGTCGATCGCCTCTCCACTCCAGCCAAAAGAACCGAAAACCCCCGCTAATTTGCTCTTAGTTGCGGTAGATAAAACAATTCCCAAAGCAGTTTGAATTTGCGTGGGAGCGTGTCCTGCTAGCGTGGGAGTTCCGATGATAAATCCCGCGCATTTTTCGATAGCCTCTTGAATTTCTCCCGGTTCGGCAAATTCGCAGTTGATACTTTCCACCGCAACGCCGGCTTTCGTAATTCCTTTGGCGATCGCCTGCGCTAAAGTAGCCGTATTTCCGTAAGCCGAAGCATAAATCAAAGCAACTGTCAAGTCTTTTGAATTTTGTTGCTGACTCCATTCCCGATACAAATTGCTCAGTTCATTAAGGCCGTAACGGACGATCGGGCCGTGACCGGGAGCATAAAATGCTGTGGGTAAATCGGCGAATTTATCCATTGCTGCCAGCACTTGTTTTGCTTGAGATGCGTGCAGGGAATCGTAATAATAGCGCCGATCTTCGCTGTAAACGCTCCACCCTTCATCGAATACTTGATCCCCGCAAACGTGAGCTCCAAATAGTTTGTCAGTGAACACGATTCTAGTGTGCGGATCGTAGGTGCAAAGTTGGTCAGGCCAGCGGGGAGTCGGAGTCGCGATGAATTTTAAGGCGTGACCTTTTCCTAAATTGAGAGTTTCTTCTCCCCGAACGATCAGAATGTTTAATTCTTGTTCGGGAAAAGCGGCCCGCAAACTAATTGCGGCGGGATTCGTGCAAACCAAAGCTACTTGAGGAGCTAATTCTAACAGAGCTTTAATTGTTACTGACCTGTTAGCATTGAAATGCCCCAAAATTATGTAATCCAGCTTGGTCAAGTCCACCCGTTTCTGCAAAAATTCCAGGTAATTTTGAGTAAAAGATTCCCCTGGCGGGTCGAACAAAGCAGTTTTGTCAGCTTGAATAATATAGCTATTTGCTGTCGTACCCTTTTGCAGCGAATACTCGACTTCAAATTTGAGTCGATCCCAAGTGCGCGATCGCAGAATAAAAGTATCGAGGGCGATCGGGATAAACTGCACGTCGCGGGGTTTGACATCAGATGCGAGTCTATTAATCAAAGTGTTAGTCATTTATTGCACCTATGAGAAACTGAACTACAGAACTTCTTTTGATTTCGTGCCAAAACTTGGTATCTACAATGTCAAACCTTGCACCTCGACCCTGTAAATTGGTATCCAGATCAGTCAGAAATTCCCTGGTTTCTAAATCGTCCCCAATTTGGATAAAGCTCACTCCAATTTCTTCATCTTTCTCTATTTTATTTGCCGCACTTACAATAATTTCGGCGACAGCAGCGACTTCTTGGGGTTTTTGATCGAGGACTGCAACAATTATTGCTCCTTTCTTCCCTTTGCCATCTGTTTTGTTTGCGAAATAATCGCTAAAACTTGCTTTCAGAGCTTCTTCCAAATTAGTTGCCGTCGGGCTTGCTGAATCCGGTTCCGTATTTTGTCGCTGCAAAATTTCAGCTAACCGGCCAACAGTTGAATTTTTATACTTCCACATCGGAGTAGAAGCTTCGTAAAGGGTGATGCCGTCGCTGTCAAATTCCTGACATTTTTTTGCTAAGTCGATCAGAGATGCCTGTGCTTCTACCCACTCCTCGTACCAAGGATGGTGAGGGTCTCGGCTGGCATCGCTTCTGGCAATAATAATTGTGTAATCTCGGTCTTCTAAAAGATTTGCAGGCATTGGCAATTCCTAAGAGTGAAAATGGAAAAGCAAAAAGTAAGAAAAGGCTTATGGCGCACCGTAAGTTTAGCTGCTGGTAAGATTCGCCATAAGCACCCTACGTTGAGAGTTTTTGCGTAGGTAAGATGCCGCATAAGCACCCGATATTCCTACCTAATAGTGATTTCCGACTTTTCGGTGGTGAACTGCCGGCAGTGCATCTGGATTGGAGACGCGGCCGCTATCGACGATCGCATATACTATATGATGATCCGAAAGTTCCATCCGGCTGACTACTTCGCATTCCATGTACGCCAAAGCCTCTGTCAGAATGGGAGAACCGTTGGTTGCTGGTTGAGTTTTAACTCCGGCAAATCGATCGGCACCAGGAGCAAAACGCTTTAAAAAGTGCCTCATCAAAGTTTGATAATTGCCTTCTTCGAGCACGTTGAGAACAAATTTATCTCCCGCGTGCATCATCGATTCAATCGCCCGATCCTTCGCAACTGCTATTGTTAAACCCAGCGGTTTAAAGCTAGCTTGAGTTACCCAAGAAGCTAGCATCGCACCGCTAACATCACCTTTTTGGGCGGTAATAATGTACAGTCCGCCGCTGATTCGTCCCAAAGCTTTATCGAGGTCGCTGTCGAGGGATTTCATCTGTTTGACTGCTTTGTCCCGGGTCAGCCACTGTCCCAAGTCGGTGCCGGCTTCGTCGCAAAGTTGATAACTCGCTTCTGTCGGTGATTCTTTAATTAAAATGTTGGGAAATGCTTCTTTTAAACCCAACTCTTTGAACTTGTTTCTCAGCGGGTAAATAGATACGTCATCGCCGCCGCCAGATTCGCACAAACCGAAAGATTGTTTGTTGTTAGCTGCAACTAAAATTGTGTTGATTGCGGCTTCGGCATTCACAGCAGCAGTACCGCCACTAGGTGGCGAACAAATTACGATGCCGGCAGCATTACCGACAAGTTCCGCAACTTCTTGTAAGTCGGCGATTCTCAAGTCCATCATTTCCACGGCGACACCGGTTTTGGTGATACCGTGGGCGATCGCCTGGCTGAGTCGATCGCTAAATCCGTAGTCGGAAGTGTAAAATACCGCTACAGTGGTTTCTGCCTTAGCTTGCGCTTGGCTCCACTTTTTGTAGCGCCCGGTAAGTTCCACCACATTGTGCCGCAGCAGCGGGCCGTGACCGGTCGCAACTGTACCGATTTCTCCCAACTCTGCCATCCGCTTCATTGCAGCGAGTACCGATCGAGCATTGGGAGCCATCAAACACTCATAATAAAAGTGGTAATCTTCCTCAACTGCTGCTAAATCGTCATCGAAGGTGCTGTCGGAACAGTAGTGCATCCCGAAAGCATCGCAAGTGAACAGCACTTGAGTTTTGCTGTCGTAGCTGAAAATAGTATCGGGCCAGTGCAAGTTCGGCGCCGATACGAATTCGATAATGTGGCCGTTTCCTAAATCTAGTTTGTCCCCGTTTTTTACTACCAATCGCTCAAATGGTTGGTGTACAAGGTTTTCTAAAAATTGAATTGCTACTTTCGCCCCCACGACAATCGCTTGGGGTGCCAGCGCCAGCACGTCTTTGACTAAACCGCTGTGGTCTGGCTCGGTGTGGCTGATAATTAGATAGTCAATCTCTTTCGGGTCAATTTCGCCCGTCAGAGTTTCCATGTATTGCTGGCGAAACTTCTCGTGCGAGGTATCGACGAGGGCGGTTTTTTCACCGCGAATGATGAATGAGTTGTAAGTTGTACCGTTTTTGAGTCCGAATTCGATGTCAAAGCGGTCTCTATCCCAGTCCAGGCATCGAATTGCCGTTGTGTCAGAGGCAATTTCGACTTTTTCCACCGTCAATCTGCGTTGGACTCGTTCAGTCAGCGCTACCATCAGTGCCTCCTTGTCTGTTACCCATTACCTTATTGTTTCCATTCTGACACGTTTCTTTTGTAAATCTTTATAAAATTTCTTATGAGGCTGTTAAGTATCCCAAAATTTATGGCGTAAGGCAGTTCGGCAACAAAGCACTGTACCGGATGTAACGGATTTGAGGAAGAGGGAAAATTCAATAAAATCAATTTTGGGCCTATAAACAGTTGACAATAAACTTATCTCTGTGGTAATAAAAATGAGTTCAAGTGGTTGGGCGATCGCCTCCTTAGAAGACTATCAGTCAAATGCGATTCTCGATCGCGCGACAATTGGGATTAGCGAGAATGACTCGGCATTTAAGTCAACCTAATCAAACGTCAAATGCGATCGCGCTCTCTTATCCCGATGTGTTTAAGCAGTCGGGGATTTGGGGATAATGATAGAATAAAAAAAATTACACTCCACAAGCAAAAATCGACTCATTGATGTAAAGCTATGTCTGAAAGTTCCTTCGAGAAAACTAATTTGAGTTGTTGGCAATTAGGACAGTTGCAACAGCGAGTAGAGGATTGGTGGGAACTAAAAACTGCCCAAAATATACCGAATGTGAAATTGCCATCTTGGTTTGATTCCCCCATCTTGGGGGCGATCGCTAAAGCCGCCTTTTAGTTAATCTTAGCATTGCTCGCAGTCTGGGCGAGTTGGCAGATTTGGCAACTGTTACGTTTTTATATTCATAATTTCAAAAAGAGGAATCATATCATGTCCGGGTACTTACCCATAATTAAGCCGAAACTGGAACTTGAGGCCACCAGTGAAAGTTTGTTAAACCCCGAATTAAATCTTGCTGTTGGAGTAATTGTTTGCAGCGATCAAATAAAACCTCTTCTAATTCATCAAGATTTTCAAATTTTCGATTAGCAAGAGGCTCATTTGTAAGTGGCAAAAGTCTTTCTGCGCCTTTGTAGTTCTGGAGAGTGAGATGGTATCTCAACAATGTGAATACCTTTTGGGACTTCAAGTTTCCCGGCAGTATGCCAAAGAGCTCGATCCAAAGCTAGTACAACTTGCTTATTTTCCCCGATGTTAAAATGTTGAGCTTGCATCAGCCAAAACTTGATTGAAAAATTGGGTATTTACAAAGGGTAGAATCCACCAATATGTTTCTCCAGACTGCGGATTAACAAAACCATATAACCATAACCATTTAAATCGCCAATTAACGTTTGCTACGGGTACTGTCCATTCATCTACCCACATCCTTCTAATTATTGGTTTAAGCCCGACTCTATGTTCATCCATTGTCCAAACTTCTACCTCGGCGTCGGGGTACTTTTATTGAACTTGAGTCACCGTTTTTGCTAGTTTTTTTTTCCATTGTTCCTGCTCCGTACAGTCTGCTTCCTGATGAGAGGGTCGAGGTACTCTCAAACGTAGTCTCATTGCCTTCAAATACTCCCAACCTCGTTGTCTACTGACTGAATGTCCTAATAATTCACTCATCCAATTTGCAACTTTCTGTCCGTTCCAAAGCCCACCAACAGTTGGATGTGATTGTAGCGCTTGCCATAGTTGTGCTTGTTGTACATCATTCAAAAGTCTATCGGCACCTCGATGTTCATGCCTTTTATCTCCAAGTGATTTTGGACCAATGCGGTTGTACCCCCAGACCAGTTCATAAATCCAACTGAGACTATAACCAGTTATTTGTGAAACCTCTCGGCTACTTCTGCCAGATGCTAATAACCAGATAATACCAAATCCGGGTTAGCTACCCCCGTTATGATGGCAAAAAAAACTGCACTCACTTGTATTGGTTTAAAACTC
>NZ_JAUBUG010000096.1:6162-21713 GCF_036705345.1 Microcoleus sp. B3-D2 | reverse complement strand
AGAGGTACTGGAATCATAATGAACCCTCCTGTATTTATTGTTTTAAGCACTGCATAGCCCTTAACTGAACCGTATTGGAATTTAGGAGAATTTTTTGCTCAGCGTGCGATCGCAAAAAAAACCCCGAACCAAAATTGGTCGGGAGTTAATTAATCAGGGTGCATCTACCAATTAAGCTTCCTGAGAATTCGAGCGCAATCCGGACACTTACCACTAAAAACTCACAACTCTTTTCGGTGAACCAGAGTTGCACTAGCTTGATCTGTCGGAACTAGCAAGACTTCGCTAATATTGACGTGGGGCGCTCGCGTCGCGCAAAAATACACTACATCGGCTACATCGTCCGCCGTCAGAGGTGTCAATCCTTGATAGACATTTTTGGCTTTTTCTGCATCGCCGTGAAACCGGACATTGCTAAATTCTGTTTCCACCAAACCCGGCTCTATTTCCGTCACGCGCACGGGTGTTCCCAAAAGGTCTTGTTTCAACCCTTCGGAAATAGCTCTCACTGCTGCTTTGGAAGCGCAATAAACATTACCTTTCGGATAAGCTTGGCGGCCTGCTATGGAGCCGATATTCACTACGTGGCCGCGACCTCGGCTTACCATTCCCGGCACGATCGCGCGAGTCATGTAAAGCAAGCCTTTAACATTGGTATCAATCATTTCTTCCCAATCTTGGAAGTTGCCTTCGTGCAGTTTGTCTAAACCACGGCTCAATCCCGCATTGTTAATCAGAATATCGATGCTTTTCCAGGCATCGGGAAGCGCAGTTATGGCCGATTCCACTTGCGGGCGATGGCGCACGTCCAATTCGAGCAAATAAATCTCGTTCCCCGACGCGATAGATTTTGTTTCTACAAGTTCGTTTGCCAGTCGATCGAGCTTTTCAAGGCGGCGGGCTGCTAAAATTAGTTTGGCTCCTCCTTTGGCGAATAGCTTGGCACAGGCTGCTCCGATACCGCTGCTGGCACCTGTAATGAAAACAATTTGGTTTTGGAGAGAAATCATTTTTTGTCAGTTGTTAGTTGACTGTTGGCTGTTGACTGTTTGTTGACTGTTGACTGTTGACTGTCGTCATTGGTTATTTGTTAGTTTTTTTTGTTAGTTGTTATTTGCTATAGCCTTTATCGCTATATATAGCAATCCTAAATCAGTTTCAATAATTGGTTAACTGGTTCCCAAGCTCTGCCTGGGAACCGATGTCCAGAGGCTATGCCTCGGCTGCGACAATGGAGGCAGAGCCTCCGGATATTCGTTACCAGGCAGAGCCTGGTAACGAGTATAATCATTTAGGATTGCTATAGCCATCCTAAATCATGTGTGAATTTCTTACTCCCTCCCCTTGATAAGGGGAGGGTTGGGGTGGGGTCAAAAATTTACGACTCATTTAGGATTGCTATAGTGAGGTATGTTTAATTCCTTTAATGAGATTTTTTATCTTCAAATATGTACCTCGTGTGACTAATAACCGCTATACAACTTACTAATCACCAATCACCCATTACCCATGCCCCATGCCCCATGCCCCATGCCCCCTGCCCATAACACCTATTTTATTATTTGACAACCCGCAATCGCACACTAACTGTTGCAATTCCACCTTGTCGCATCAAAACTGCTGAAACCCAGCGATTTTCTGGCGTAGCCGGAGCTTTGCCTACTTTAAAAATCCCCCCGGAATTTAGCAACTCCAGCTCGACTTCTGAGGGATTAAAAAAGGTTTTTTCGGTAATGGGTTCCTCCAAAACAGTCCCTATTAAAATATCATCGCCGATCGGCTCTCGCACAATGGCATCAAAATGGTACTCTTCGCCCACCTTAACTTGATCCGGAAAATTCACTTGAATTGTGGGAGGATTTTGCCCAGAACTAAGCTGAGTTTGTTCTGCTAAAATCTCTTGACTAACTATTTTTTCACCTTCAAAGCGCTGCTGGGAACGGATGGTAGCTTTGAGAGTTAATTCTCTGCCATCCTTTTTTTGAGTGCCGGCAATTGTAGTTATGGTTTCTGCGAGAATCGCGCTACCTTCGGTTTTCCAAGATTTGATTTCGGTGCGGTAATTTAAACTCGGATATCGATTCCAGAGTTGGGTGAGGGCTTTTTCCATGCTTTGACTGTTTAAGCCGTCAGAATGAGTGAAACTCGGGCTGTAAAATGCCATAACTGCTTTGACATCGCGCCGGTTGGCCGCTGCGTCAATTTCTGTTAGCACTTTTGTGAGTGGGGCAGGCGCATTTGCAGGGGTTTGGGCGATCGTTCGGGGAGTCGCCGCGATCGCACCGATCGCTCTTGCCGCACTAGGATGCAGCACGCCAGCACTTACCACTGTTAAACATAACAACATTTGAGCGATCGACTGCCCGCCGTTAAAGCCAAAAACGATCGCCCGATCGGGTTTTTTGTCCCGACGGCTGGAAAAATACTGAGATGCACTTGGCATTAAATTCAAAAAATTACGCATTAGATGATAATTTGGTTATTTGTCAGGGGTCGTAGCTTGGGCAACTGTTCGCCTGCAACGAAAACTGACAACGGAAGCAGGGACACGGCACAATCTAATTTTAGATGGCTGATTCAAAATTGGCTGAAACTGCCGGAATAATAAGCATAATAATCTAAAACCTCAAATATAAAATTGATCGACCTGTGGAACTTGTACTTGTAAAAAAAGAAACAAATACCTTGACAAAAGCCCCCCTCCGGTTGTTGGTTGCAGCTAGCGGCACTGGTGGACATTTATTTCCCGCGATCGCCACCGCTGGGCAGTTGAACGACTGTCAGATCGAATGGCTAGGAGTCCCAGACCGCATGGAAACCCAGTTAGTTTCATCCCTTTACCCCCTCCACACGATCGCCGTTGAAGGCTTTCAGCAGGGATTTGGGCTCGGTACACTGCGAATTTTGGGCGGACTCGCCGGATCGGTCCTTCAGGTGCGGAAGTTGCTCAAAGCGGGAAATTTTCAGGGAGTCTTTACTACCGGGGGTTACATCGCAGCGCCGGCAATTCTAGCGGCCCGTTCTTTGGGTTTGCCGGTAATTCTCCACGAATCTAATGCAATTCCCGGGAAGGTGACGCGCTGGTTTAGTCCTTTGTGCACTGCTGTGGCGATCGGATTTGAAGCAGCAGCCCAGCATTTACCCCGCGCGAAAACCGTGGTTGCTGGTACACCGGTGCGATCGCAATTCCTCGCCCGCCAACCTCTAAATTTGCCAATTCCTGACAGTGTACCTGTAATTTTAGTCATGGGCGGCTCTCAAGGTGCTGTCGCAGTCAATAAGTTAGTGCGCGAGTGTGCTCCGGCTTGGTTTGATGCCGGTGCTTGGGTGGTTCACCTCACCGGAAATAATGACCCGGATGCTGAAAGTTTGAAACACGAGCAATATTTGTCAATGCCATTTTACGACAATGTGGCGAGTTTGTTGCAGCGAGCAAATTTAGCAATTAGTCGATCGGGCGCGAGTGCTCTGACAGAATTAGCAGTGACGGGACTACCTTCTATTTTAATTCCTTTTCCTCACGCCGCTGACGACCACCAAAGATTTAATGCGGAAGTATTTGCTAAAGCCGGCGCCGCCGTGGTATTCCGTCAAAGCGAACTGACAGCAGATGTGTTGCAAAGCAAAGTGTTGTATTTGTTAAGAGATTCCGACTATTTGGAAAAAATGTCTAAAGCTGCTGCTCAATTAGCAGTGACAGACAGTACAGAACGTTTGGCTAATTTGGTGAGGGAATTGGTGGTGCGGTGATATTTTTTAGGAATTTTAACCGCAGATGAAGGCAGATAAACCCAGATGAACGCAGATGAAGACTGATGTGTTACACGACGTGGGAGTGGATGAATTTAACTACTGATTCTAATCCTTCTTTGGTCTTCAAGTTAGTAAAAACAAAAGGTTTATCGCCTCGCATTTTTTTCGTATCCCGTTCCATCACGCCTAAATCTGCTCCTACATAAGGTGCGAGGTCTGTTTTATTAATTACTAATAAATCCGACTTAGTAATTCCCGGCCCGCCTTTGCGCGGAATTTTATCGCCTGCTGCGACATCGATTACGTAAATTGTTAAATCTACTAACTCCGGGCTAAAAGTTGCCGCCAAGTTATCGCCGCCGCTTTCTACAAACACTAAATCTAAATCAGTGAATTTTTGTTCTAACTCTTCTATAGCTACTAAGTTAATGGAAGCATCTTCGCGGATGGCTGTGTGGGGACAGCCTCCCGTTTCTACGCCCAAAATTCGAGCGCTCTCCAAAGCTTGACTCCGAACCAAAAACTGTGCATCTTCCTGAGTATAGATATCATTAGTAACAACAGCAATCTGGTACTGCTGCCGCAGGGCCTTGCACAAAGCATCAAGTAAAGCAGTTTTTCCCGAACCAACCGGCCCAGCAATTCCTAGACGAAAAGCACCCATAGCGATTTTAGATTTTAGATTTTCTGATTTTCAACTCCGAAATAACCGAGTGTACTGAGTTTCGTGCGCCATACTAGCTAGGGCTAACCCCCAACTGCAACTACCCAGGTCATCATCTTCTAAGTGTAAAACTTCTTGCGCCGTGCAGCTAATTTGAGACTGCAAATCTAACAATAACTGTTGACCGGCTGTTTGACCAAGGGGAATCAGTTTCACGCCCGCACTCGCCAAATTGGCAGCCCAACTGTACAAATATCCTAACACGGCCGCTTCCTCTTCAATCTGCCAACTTGCGGCGGCAATACCAAAGCCGATCGCAAAATTGCACTGATTGCTGCCAGATTCCACAAATTCTTTTACAATTGTTGTTAACCCAGAAGCAACGGGCGATTCCCTGCGGGATAGCTTCGCTTCACGCAAATCCAGCAGCAACCTGACCAAAGTCCGCCCCATTTGCCAACTTTGCAAGCGCAACTCTTCTGTTTCCTTAGTAGCAGTCGCCCAAGCATTCCAGTAATTCAAAGCCGTCAAATCCCCTATCTTTGCCGCCCTCAAAGCCCTTACCACCACAGCAGCTTCTACTCGAACAGCCCCGAATTGCAGCGAATTTTCTAACCAATTTCTCAAAGTAATCTCGCTGTCGATCGCACCGGTTTCTACCAGACTTTCGATTCCCTCAGAATAACTATAAGCTCCCACAGGTGCAAAAGCTAGCTGTAACAAACATAAAAGTTGATTGTTCACTGTTGACTGTTGACTGTTGACTGTTGACTTCTTCCTTCGTGAAGGACCGAAACTAATTTGGTTATAAGCCCTCGGATTCCAAGGTGGGAGTAAATCTAAAATCTAAAATCTAAAATCTAATGGCTGTGCCCGTAAGCGCCCATTTCCGGCTGAAACAGCACAATTTCCTCTGTTACTTCCAAACCCATTTTTTCGAGCATTCCCTGCAACACAGAGTCGGGAGAAAGTCTTAAATAATTATCGGCAATTTCTAAAGCTACGTGACGGTTTCCTAAATGATAAGCCGCCCGCATCAGTAGCAGCGGACTTGATGCCCGCGCTGTCAGCACCGGTTCGGGTTTTGCACTTACCAGTACCAAACAGCTACCGTCTTCCGACTGCAATAAATCTCGATCGCGCAGTACCGTACCTCTGGGCAAACTCAGGTGCAGCTTTTCCCCCGTCTCCGTCTCGAACCGGTGACGGCTGCGAGTGCGATCGTCCGATGTCATTTGTAAAGTAAAGCTGACAATAGCATCGGGATTTGCAGGTAAATGTTTTGTGAAGGTTAGCATTTTTATATTCTATTCCTCAGAGCAATTCACTTGAACTTGAGTTTTTGAGGAATATCTTTTTTATAGCCGAAGGAATAAGGAAGACTGAAGTTCCAATCTTCAGCTCATGTTTCAGAAATTAAAAATGTCTTAATCGTGTTGGCGATCGCTATATCTCATTCCGATTTACAGCAAGTTGAAAAATATTCATCTCTCTAACCGCTCCCGTTCTGGTCTTAATACCAAATTTATCTTATTTTGTCAAGCACTGGAGCGCAGACGATCGCTTTTTTTTAAAAAAATTTTGCCTACCGTCTAGGAACTCGAACAATTTAAATCTCCAATATATTGTTGGGGGGAGGTAGCGGTTAGGCATCCTGCCTGCCCTTAACAAGCTTTTATGGAGAAGTCTAATACGAACGGGAGAGGAAGAAAGACTCAAACCATCAAGCTTATTGATTGCCCGCTTGTTGCAGTCGCAGGAGCTCGGCTTGAATTCGCTGTTTTACTGCCGGGTCTGCTTGCTGGAGCAAAGTAAGCTGGTTGAAGCGACTAACTGTCAAACCATAGGTTTCGATAGCTTTTTTAGCTTGTTGGCAGTAATTCACTGCGATGCCACGAAAATTTCCAGACAGCCTATTAATTTCCTGAGTTTCGTTGCACACTACTCTGGGAACCGAGCCTCCAGCCATTCTTTTAATTTCGTTATAAGCTTCCACCCGTCTGGGTTCTATTGCCAACACAGCGCGAGCGTAGCTAGTAATTTCTTCGCTGCTAATTTCTTGAGCTTGGGCTGCTGCTCCGAAAACGAGGTTTGGGGATTGTGTGTACAAACCGGGCGCCCATCCGCTAGCTAAAGCTGCTGCAGAAAAGATCCCAAGCAACAGCGATTGTCGCAGCATCCGGTTTATGCCAAATTTAGAGGTGTTTATTGAGGTATTCATGGTCGTCGGTGATTGATTGCGTGTAGATAAAAATGACACAGCGCTTGGAGGCTCAATCTTTTTGAATAATGTGGTGGCTAAAAAGTTCCTGCCGTTGGCGACTATTTTGAATTCCAGCAGGATGGTTGGGGAGTTGCTACGACGATCGGCTTTTTAGCGAATTCAATAATTTCATTCATTATAACATCTGTGGGAACTTGACAAAACCCTTACTTTAGAGGGTAATTTTAATTACAGAGCGTTCGGGAATTGCCTCTCCCAATAATTCTCAAAGCGCCCATCTTAAATAATTCTAAAAATTCTTGACAAATTACTCGCATTATTTAGTCTAATCCAGGTACGCGCGAGCGAAGCTATCCCGAATGCGCCTGCCTTCGGTGAAGGGTAGGAAATCGCCTGCAAAGCAAGGTCAAAATTAACAGTAATCGCACTCATCAATTCCCGGGATAATTTATTTAATGTTAGGCTGTGGCTCATTTATCAATCGAGAAAATCCCCCGCTGGTTTGGCCGCTAACGCAGCCCGAGCCGGAACAAAAATCCTGTTTTACTACCCGAAGATAGAGACAGCAGCCGGGAACTAGACATTAAAATCTTGTTATCAAAATGCGCGCTATCTGTTTTTGGCAGTCCACGCCCAGACCTTCGATTCCAGTTCTCGCTACCTCCAGTTTGGGGCTGTGAAAACTTGTCTGGGAGTTACCCAGAAACCTGGTTTTTCTACGCAATAAAATCGTTACAGCCACCAGCAAGAGCAGACAAACCCGGAAAGCTGGAATTTTTGGATGTCAGTTTTATGGCCTTCTAGATCCCAGACAGCGAATTTTGGCAAGCCTTATCGCAGCAATTTAACAATTATTAATTACCCATTGCCCATGAAAAGTCAAAAAGAAATTTGGCGAGTTATCCTCGCAGTAGCTATGAGTATTGTAGGCGTGCTGCACTTTGCAGTGCCGACACCTTTTATCCGAATCGTGCCGCCCCAGCTTCCTTACCCAGAAGCCTTGGTTTATATCAGCGGTTTTTTCGAGATTTTGGGTGGCATTGGGCTGTTAGTTCCTCCTGTCAGCAGGGCGGCGGCATGGGGATTAATTGCCTTGTTTATTGCCGTGTTTCCAGCTAATATCAATCAAGCGGTCAACAACATTCCGATAGAAGGGATTCCCCACAACCAATTACTGTATTGGTTCAGGCTGCCTTTTCAAGCTGTCTTCATTGCTTGGGCCTGGGTTTATACCCAACCAGACGAAGGTAAACCCCGGGCTTCTATAGTTCCAGATAGAACAGAAAATGCCCCATGAAGCAGTTCGACTACTCTTTGGATTTTAAGAACATCGACTTTCGACAGCACCCGGAACTTTATCGCGTAGGGAAAGGAGAACAGGGAGTGCTGTTGGTGGAACCCTACAAAGGAGAAATTCTGCCTTTCTGGAGATTTAAGACTCCTGAAATTGCCAGGGAGTCCAGCAGCAAAATTTACTCCTTGTTTTTAGAGTATCTCGATCGCGAAGATTTTGTGGGAGCCGACATGGCCCGCAAGTTCTTGCAGATGGGGTATACTCGATCGCGTCGCTACGCCAACCACAAAAGCGGTCGAAAATACCAGCAAAACCCTCAAAAGCTGAAGTCTGTTGCAGAGCAAACCGCAGCTAGAAAAGATATTTTGCCACTAGAAGCAGATCCGGTGAAAGCAGAATCCGCGGCCATTTTTCAAGAGAAATGGATGCTGGCCAAAATCAACGAGAAATATCTCGAGCTTTTAGCCAGACATCGGCAGATGTACGAATCTTAGTTAGTCAACGCTGAGGATTGACATACAGTTACAAAAACTCAGGACTTACACTTTAGCCCCGTCGGCAGCAGTGTAGTTGTGCTTGCCTATCTGGGCCGGATCTATTTGCTTGGCCCTACTATTTACTCGTCATCTTCTTCCGTCTGCCACTGTCGCCAAATTTCAAAGGCATTAAAGCCTCTGTATTGCAGGTAATTCAAGACTTTGCCCTTGGTTTTCGGATCGGCTTTCCCCCAAGTATCGATCTTGTATTTCCGCATGACTTTGGCTTTTAATTCGGCCAGTTTTTCTGCTTCGGAGTCCTGATTTTCGGCAGTTTCTTCTTCCCAGACTTGCTCGAACAAATCGTTGGTAATTCCTTTTTGCAGGCACTTGCGCTTGATGGCAGACTTCCCGTATTTGCCTGCTGCAGAGGCGATCGAGTTTGCCACCAAGCGAGTGTCGGACTGATAGCCGCGGTCTTGAATTTGCGCGATCGCCTCCAATATTTCCTCATTGCCAAAACCTTTCTCTTGCCCCTTTTTGCGAAGTTCAGAGGCACTGTAGTCTTTGCGGGACAAGAGAAAATAGAAATAGTCAAGACAGCTCATCAGTTCCATCGAAGGGTGGCGCGCAAATACTCGTGTAGCGAATGCCAAATCCAGTCGCCTTGCTATCGGCTGACTGCCTCGCGATCGCCTCTATTCTTCTGTATCCTCCTCTTCATCATCCAATTCCACATCCGGTCTGTCCACATCGATCTGAATCAAGCGAATGTGCTTGTATCCGAGCTTAATTTCAAACTCGTCTCCCGGCTTTAATCCCATTTCTTGGGTATAATTTGCCCCGATCACGATCGAACCATTCTTGTGAACGCTAGCTCGATAACTCGCTTCTCGCCCGCGTCCGTCTGCTTTCGACTTCTCTAGCTCAATGCCCTTAGCAGCTAACACTGCATCGTAAAACTCAGCCAGATTAATCCGGGTTTCTCCACTTTTGCTGACAGTGAAGTAGCCGCAAAGCTTTGCAAGTTCTCTGCGCGGCAAATCACTGCCTTTGATTTTTTGAAGCAGACCTTTTCCTGTTAAGGGTGCTGTAGCTGTTTCTGCCATTGACCGTACCTCGCTTATTGGACTTTACTTATATCAATTACAACACATTAGATTAACTTTGTTTCACTGTCAATACTAATAATTCTGAATATTAAGATTCTGGATAAATTTTTGCCGCCTCAAGACCGGGGGTGCAAGTAAGGATGCTCGAAGGGCGATCAATTTGCTCCTCGCGGCCCAAATGCTTGTGTAACCCTCGGAGCGATCGCGCGGGGAATTATTGTCGCAAATTAAATGCTTTACTTTGTTACAGTAAAGTCTGTTCCCTGCATTCACCAATCCCCGATCGAGTCTGCGGTCAAGGTAAAAACAAGACAGCCATGAATCGAAATACCTAGAGCGCGGCCGCTGCAAATCTGCCGACAGCATTTACCAGCCGGGGTTAACTTTTACCTCAACAAGGGGAGGCAGCACTTGTTCTGGATGCCCCTGCCAGCTACTTGCAAAATCACTTTACAAAAAGAATCCAACTGTAGGCCCGTGCTCCAAACCCTTATGGAATAAGTCATTCCCAATTCTTCAATCTAAAATCTAAAATCTAAAATCCAAAATAGTATAAACCCTATTTTTCGGGCGGGAAATCCCCTCAAAACCCCAAATACCAACGAGCAATCTTCTATTAAGGTGTTGGGCATATAACTTGCACAGAACGCAGTCTGGGGAAGGCAATCCGGTAAAAATTGAAGGAAATTTCACCTCTTCGGTGAACGGGTTTAAGCTAAAACCCGACTCAATGGGCGCGGCGGCAGAAACATCCGCCAGCCACTAAGAGGGGAATAGTTTTGATCGGGCGAGATTGCTTCGCGACTCTTAACACTTCGCCACGAATCAGTAGATGTCTAGGGGGAACTCGGAAAAATCTTCCTCCTCCGGCCACAAGCCAGAGAATTTGAGGTTATTTCCACAGGGGAATTGAAAAAGACCGAGTTAAATGCACAACTGCTTAAATGTTTGATGCACTACAAATTAGCAGCGGTTCCCGACATGGAGTTTCGATGGAAATGTCTTGGTTTCCACTCGTTGCCTGTAAACTGCCAGACTCTCAAAATTTATGCACCAACTGGAGGGGCGCGTCAAACTCACAGCCGCTTCCATACTTAATTATGGTGAAATATACCAACCGCACTGACGGTGAGGACGTTCTTAATTGTTGCAACTCTGGCTTTTATTATCTTGTGCCGAATGGCGAGTGCTCCTGCTGCCGAATCAGCCCGCCCAAAAACGCATACAAGCCACCGACTCCTGTCGTGGAGAGATCAAAATTTTAGACTCTTGTTCAAGCTTCCAGATTCATCTGTGGAGTAAATCTAAAATCTCAAATCCTTCGACTCCGGGCTCAAGCCGAAGTCGAAAATCTACAATCGACTGACGAATTCTATATCAACCAGTCCCGGACTTACTCTCTCGACGAGAAACCCGGTTTCTTCCTAGATGCTTGGTTGCGCTGCTGCTTATTTTCGGTAAAAACCGGCTTGCTGAAGGTAAGTCCGAGATTCGATCGAGCAGCATACATTCGATCGCTTTTCCAGCGAAAGCCGATCGCGAACGGCCAGCAAAAACCCCACCCAGTTTGGAGCCAGACCAAGAGGGTGTAAATTCCGCATAGCAGTGGGCGATCGCTTTTAGTGACGTTGTTGCAGGTAATTTTGCGACAGGGGAGTCCGTACCGCCGGTAGTAACTCTTCAGGTTTCGTGTCCCGCTGGTGCGAGTAGCGCCACCCGAAAAAGCCAGCACTCAAAGCAACGGGCAATAAGCAAAGCATTAGGGCGACAGATGTTTTCAACCCCGGTTTTTTTAACGGTTTCTGAGTCGGTGCAGCGGCGCGAGTTGCTTGGATCGCCGAAGACTCAGAATTAGGAATAGAGGACGGCGAAGCCGTCGGTGAGTTCGGTGAATTAGTGGCATCGAATCGATCGTTCTGGTGAACCCAATCCCTGCGATCTTTTAATTGGTCGGGAAAATATTCCCAGACTTCGCCGTCAGAACTGTCTGACTCATGCGATCGATTGGCTGGGATTGGCGGGTATTGGGCGATCGCCGAGAGTGAAGGTGGCGCACTCCATTCTGTACCCGCCAGAGCCGGCGGCGTTCCCGACGCGATTATTTGCACCCGAGACCCGGATGTCGCGCTGTGGGCTGGGCCACCGATCAGATAGCCGTCAAAGTCCGGGTGCTGGTAGAGAATGGGCAAAGCCCAGTATAGCTGGTGAGAACCGTAGGCAGAAATTAGCCCAGCTCTGGCCCGGCTCAGGCTCAGATCGACTGGATAGCCTTGATTGAGGTTGCGGTAAAACAACCGCGTCAGAGTTAGGGCTACATCGTCGGGGATGCTTTCTGCCATTGCTAGCACGGCCGGAATGCCCCGCTTCACTAGAGCTTCGGTTAAGTTCCGTTCCGGGCTGTCGTCCGCGAGGTCTGAGGGATCGCCGTAGGCGCCGCGGCAGGAGTTGAACACGGCCATCTGAATACCGTTGTTAACAAGCAATCCAGCTAAGTCGTCGCCACTCAAGGTTTCGGTTAAGCCGGTGCGGCTGCTGACTAGGTAGAGTTCGCCACCTCTGGAACCTAAGTTGCTGTGGCCTGCGTAGTGCAGGACTTGGTAGTGCCCTTGTTCTAGGGCTTGGGTAAGTTGTTCTCGATCCGGCTGTTCGAGAATAGTCAGTTGAATTTCCGGAGAATGCGGGCTGTTTTTGAGAGGATTAGCGCTGCGGTTTTGGAGTTCTTGTTGCAGGTGGAGCACTTCTCGCTTGAGCTGCAAGCTGTCTCGATCGCTCGGAGAGGCGATCGCCATTAAAATTTTTAGCGGCCCGCTACTAGGCACTATCCGGGTTTGTTTGAACAAACTTGTACCTGGTTGGTAGCGAGAAAACACGACATCCGTGCCGGTGGCTAAAGGGCGATCGCCGGCGTGCAGAACTTCCCACGGCAGCCGCGGCAAGCGCCGGCCTTTGAGTCCCAGTCGCAGTTGCAGCACTTCTCGACGGTGCTGGGCGATGCCTTGAGCGCAAGTCCAGCTATCGCGCAAGTTTCCTTGAAACAGCCCGCTGTATAATTGTTGCCCCAGGGCTACTAAATTGGGCGCTGAGTTGTTTCCCGAACGGGAGAGGCCGCGACCAGCCAAATTGCTTCCCTGTACTACTTTTCCCTGGAGCAAGCCCACCAGCGGGTCGTTCATCAGTTGAGCAGACAGTGCAAGCCATTCGTCGATCGGCCAGCGGACTTGTTGTTCGGCTAAGGGTACACCGGGTGCAACCCTTTCTGTCCGCACTAGATATTCGTCGTCCCCAACAGGGGTGACTGAGAGTTGAAATTCCTGGCTCACGGATTTAGCGCCCTCCCGCCTTAATTCTGAATTTGCCTGCGTTTTTGTGGCTAGCAATAGCACTCGGCAACATATTTTTTACTCTTTCTATCAAAGTTTCTGAATGCGCTTCCCCCGATCGGGCGATCGCTAGGGTCATATATATTTGTTCAAACACTTTGAGAATATAAAAGTTGTACTTTAATAACAGTTTATTAGTTTTGATTGCCCTGTGGCTCGGTGAAAGCCGAATTTTCTCCAATCTTCCTATCTTTAACATTTTGCACCTCTACCGCAGACCCCTTTAGATTCGTCGTGAACTTGAGTTTCTCATTGCTGAGTAAAGTTAAATTGGAGGCACTTTACCAGGCGGATCTCTAGTTCTTATTAAAATTACTTCGGCTCACCCCAACCGGTTTCAGGGCAATATCGCAGGCAAAGTTGAGTATTTTATTTTTTTTGCCGATCGGTCAAGCGGTCTTTACCGCTTATCCTCTACCACCAACCCCCCACGTGTAATCTTGATTTTGTGTCAATTAATTAATTGGTCAGCCCCGGGTTCTCATCCGTAAGCCCTCCGCCCTCATCCTTAAGACCTCAGTGGCGATCGGTAATCAATAGTTGACCGTCGATAATTGCTAATAACTTATTGCTAATTTACCGCTTTTATGATATATAAAACTTTTTATTTAACTCTCTTAATCTAGTTAAAGTTAAGCAGCAAAAATAAACGTAAGCAGCCAAGAACTCTCAACAATACAACGGCAATCAAATTATTCCGGTACTCTCAAGCAACCATCATTTTTGGCATCTAGAGGATTACGCCTCATCATGTCGGTTTCTCGGAGAATTATTTGATTTGGTAGCGAAGCCTCTACAAAACAATAGGGTTTCGCAGCCTCGCTGTCGGTCATTCCCGCTCAAAATGCCGATCGAGCTTGCAACTGTCACCAAAAACGACTTCTGCTATATTACTAGATGACCAATTTAGCAATCTGTCTAGAGATAGATATATTTTGACCGAAGTCTTAGTATTGAGCCCAAAAAAATTTTTTTCTCAGTTCGCGAGGTTTCCTCGAATCGAGAGAAAATTGTGCAACTAAAAATTAGAACAAATATTTGCAGGCGGGAATTATCTAAATTTCTAATTACTCATCGGGAACTAAAATTAGAAGCGTGCAGTCGTTTAGTCAAGAGATTCAAATCCTAAGTCAGGGAAGGATTTGTCAAAGCTGGGAGTGTTATAAAAATTCAATGCACTCAGCCGAGCTCGGAACAAAAGCAAGGGTAAAATTTTGGGGATACAGGTTTTGGGTAGTTATTTGGGAGTTGTAAGTTGCGAGGTAAAATCAGCTATTTCACTGTAGAAATTACGTAGAGAATCTACAATTAGGGGCCCTTCGGTGCAGCTTACTGTAGAAACTACGGAGAACATCTAAACAGCTCGGCGCTTCGGCGCAGCGCTTACGGTGTAGGTGGCGGATCAATTAATTTGGGTTCGCAATGGCAGAAGATAAAACTCACAACATAGTGAAAAAAACCCTTGCAGTTTAAGTGGCATCTATAATAGTAAAGATGAGGAGATAAGCTCCTCTAGCAGGCGAAAGCATGAAGTTAGATTTTTTTCTTCGGCGGCCTCCTGCTTAGTGATAAAGTGATTGTAAGAAGCTTACCATTCTTTGGGAAATATCAACGATGGAACTATTGCCGAAAGAACCGGGAACACTTTTTCCCGTTGAAGATGAAACACAAAATACTGACATGACAGAAACCGATTTGTTTACAACAACCGCCTTCGATGACGGACAAGCAGAGGGGGATTTAGGCAACAACACCCCTAAAAATTCCGATGAGGAGTTAGCCGATGTAGACGATGAATTTGTTGAAACAGCGATCAAAAGAGAGCTTGACGGCAACTTGGCCGATAACGACCTAGTTAAGGACGTACCCGAAGAAGGTGCGGGCGACGACGATGATGACAGCGGCATGGCTTTCCAGACTTTTGGAGGTAATGATGACGATGATGACGATGACTTAGATGATGGCAACGGCATCGGTCGCAGCCCAACCGTCATCGGTACCGATAACGATGACCTAATTGTCGCCACTGGCGCTAACGAGAAGATATTCGGCCAAAAAGGCGAAGACAAACTCATAGGAAACCCTGGCAAAAAAAATGAAATGTACGGGGGTAAAAGTGACGATGATTGCGAGGGCGGCGATGATGACGATCGAATAAGAGGCGATCTCAATAACGACAACGTTAAGGGCGGCAAAGGCAACGACACCCTTAACGGCGGTAAAGATAACGATACCGTGATGGGCGGCGAAGGTAACGACGCCTGCGAAGGCGATGACGGCGATGACTCGGCCCACGGCAACGAAGGAGATGATGACGTTAAGGGCGGCGCCGGCAACGATAGCGTCTATGGCGGCAAAGGCAACGACGATTGCGAGGGCGGCGACGGCAACGATGCCGTCAGGGGGGACACAGGCAACGACGATTGTGAGGGCGGCGCTGGCAACGATACCCTTAATGGCGGCAAAGATAACGATACCGTTAATGGCGGTGACGACAGCGACAACTGTGCAGGCGACGACGGCGACGACAGCGTTAGCGGTGGCACCGGCGACGATACCGTTAATGGCGGCGACGACAGCGACAACTGTGCAGGCGACGACGGCGACGACAGCGTTAGCGGTGGCACCGGCGACGATACCGTTAATGG
>NZ_JAUBUG010000096.1:0-6062 GCF_036705345.1 Microcoleus sp. B3-D2 | reverse complement strand
CGGCGACGGCAGCGACAACTGTGCAGGCGACGACGGCGACGACAGCGTTAGCGGTGGTGCTGGCGATGATACCGTAATGGGCGGTGTCGGCAGCGACAACTGTGCAGGCGACGACGGCGACGACAGCGTTAGCGGTGGTGCTGGCGACGATACCGTGATGGGCGGCGACGGCAGCGACAACTGTGCAGGTGACGACGGCGACGACAGCGTTAGCGGTGGTGCTGGCGACGATACCGTGATGGGCGGTGCCGGCGACGATACCCTCGTGACTGGCGACGGCAATGACATGGCAGGCGGCGGCGACGGCGACGACAGCGTTAGCGGCGGCGGCGACGGCGAGGATACGCTGATGGGCGGCGACGGCAACGATACGCTGATGGGCGGTACTGGCAACCATACCTGTATCGGCGGTGGTGGAACTGACGTGTTTGCCATGAGTGACACTAACTCTGGGGTAAGTGCAGTCATCAGTGACTACGAAGACGGCATAGACAAGTTTATGCTGATTGACGGCTTGAACTTTAACAGCTTGAGCTTTGTACAAGTCGAGGCCAATACCGAAATTCGGGTCAATAACACGACGCTGGTGCGATTGTCGAATGTCAACGCAACGCAGATCGATGCTGGCGACTTTTTAGGAGTTGATCCTCAAACTCAAACTCCAAATCAAACTCCAACTCAAACTCCAACTCCAACTGCGAACCCGATTTTTAACCCTCCGCGAGTCGGAGCTAATAAGAACGGCGTTGCTGGTTCCAGCGGCGGCGAGCAAAAAATTAATCGTGAGTCGTTGGAGTATGTCGATGACCAGCAAGGTCCTGGCGGCATAGTCTACACGATAACCGAGCTGCCCGATCCTACAACCGGCCAACTATTCTTTAAGGGAGCCCCCGTACAACCCGGTTCGACCTTCACTCAAGCAGACATTAACGAAGGCTTTGTAAGTTTCAAAGCGACAGTAGGTTATGAGGGTGAGGCTGGTTTTGGTTTTAAAGTTAGCAACGGCAGAAATGAGTTCCGCGGCCAGCGTTTTAGCTTGATAGTCGAGCAAAATGTCTTTAACTTTGCTGGCACTCAACAAGCTCAAGTTATTGTCGGTTCTGCGACGCTGGATAACGACATCGAAGGCAGCGATGCTGACGATGACATTACAGGCGGTGAAGCCAACGACAGAATCATCGGCGGCAAAGGTAAGGACACAATTAAAGGCGGCAATGACGATGACGATATCGACAGCGGTGATGACGATGACGATATCGAAGCTGGCGGCGGCAATGACAAATTAAAAGCAGGCAAAGGCAACGACACAGTTAAAGGCGGCGATGGCGATGACGATATCGACGGCGACGATGACGATGACGATATCGACGGTGGCATCGGCGATGACACAGTAGTAGGCGGTGCTGGGAATGACGTATTAACCGGAAATGAGGGCAATGACACGATCGAAGGCGGCCTAGGAACCAATACTCTAATTGGAGGTGGTGGAAGGGATCGCTTTATTTACCAAACTTCCCGCGAAGATATTACAACAGTTGCAGAAGCTGACTTACTCTCTGACTTTAATGTCACTGAGGATGTTTTAGAGTTTTCTAACGCAGCTTTTAGTCTCAACGCTTCTATCTTGACCCAAGTGGAGATTACTGCTAATTCTACTTTTGGGTCGATCGGCGGCGCTAATTTGCTCGACTTCACCGCGGATATCACTGTTAACAGCATCGCGAGTTTGCAAGCGCGGTTTTTAGAGTTGGGCGGCAACCCAGACGTGCCTATTTTCTGTCAGTTTATAGATGCCGATACCGGCCGTTTGGTTCTGGTATATGGTTTTGGGGCGCGCTTTGATATTGTGGCCAGTTTCTCGGCGACCATCCGCCTGGAGGTCAGTAACTTTGTCTTCACGGGCCCGCCACTAAATATTCCTGTCGGTACTGCCGGCCCTGACAATGTGGATTTCACCACTTCTCCGGCCGCAGTTAATTTCGATGGTTTAGCAGGCGATGACAACATTGTCGGCAGCAATTATAACGATAGCCTCAAGGGCGGCGACGGCAACGATATCATCACCGGCGGCCTCGGTTTGGATATCATAAGCGGCGGCAGTGGTGCTGATCTCTTTGTTTACAGGGGAACTAAAGAAGGTGGCGATAAAATTGCCGACTTTACCTTTGGCACTGACAAATTCCAGTTTACTGCGAGCGCTTTCGGCAATTTGACTACGACTAACTTTGACGGTGTTAGCGGGGTTTCTCCTGACATTACTGGCAAAGAATTCGTGATTTTCACGGGCGGAAGTTATGCCTCTTTGGAAGCTGCACAAGCTACAGCCCTGGGCAATTCTACAACTGCTGGTTTCTTCGCATTTACTAATGCCTCGAACGAGACTGTGTTGTATTTTGACTCGAACGGTACCGTAGCCGGTGGTTCTACCTTGATTGCGAATTTAGGTACTGCTGCTAGCAATCTGGGAACGGCGGACTTTGTATTTACAGGTACGATCGCCTCTTCTGATAATGCGACTACTACCAACTCAGGCAGCATTGTTGATTTAACTGCTGCTGGGAACACTTACCCGAGCGACTTTAACAATTTCGGTTCAGGTGCTGGCGGCTACAACTTCACCACTCCTGTGTTATTTACCGGAGATGCTAATGCTAACAGCGTCACTGGTACTGAGTTTGCTGACATCTTCAGCGGCGGTTCTGGTGCAGATGTTGTGACTGGCGGTGCTGGTGCGGATCTGTTTGTTTACAAAGCAACAGGCGAAGGCGGTGATACAATTACCGACTTTACCTCGGGAACTGACAAATTCCAGTTTACCGCGAGCGAATTCGGCAATTTGACTACGACTAACTTTGACGGTGTGACGGGTTCAAATCCTGACATTACTGGCCAAGAGTTAGTGATTTTCACAGGCGGCAGTTATGCCTCTTTAGAAGATGCACAAGCTACAGCCCTGGGGAATTCTACAACTGCTGGTTTCTTCGCATTTACTAATGCGTCGAACGAAACGGTGTTGTATTTTGACTCGAACGGTACCGTAGCCGCTGGTTCGACGCTTATTGCGAATCTGGGTACTGCTGCTACCAATCTGGGAACGGCGGACTTTGTATTTACAGGTACGATCGCCTCTTCTGATACTGGTACTACTACTACCAACTCAGGTAGCGTTGCTGATTTAACTGCTGCTGGGAATACTTTCCCGACCGACTTTAACAATTTCGGTTCAGGTGCTGGCGGTTACAACTTCACCACTCCTGTGTTATTTACCGGAGATGCGACTGCTAACAGCGTCACTGGTACTGAGTTTGCTGACATCTTCAGCGGCGGTTCAGGTGCAGATGTTGTGACTGGCGGTGCTGGTGCGGATCTGTTTGTTTACAAAGCAACAGGCGAAGGCGGTGATACAATTACCGACTTTACCTCTGGAAGTGACAAATTCGAGTTTAGCGCGAGCGCTTTCGGGAATTTGACTACGACTAACTTTGACGGTGTAAGTGGTTCAAATCCTGACATTACTGGCCAAGAGTTAGTGATTTTCACAGGTGGCAGTTATGCCTCTTTGGAAGATGCACAAGTTACAGCCGTAGGCAATTCTACAACTGCTGGTTTCTTCGCATTTACGAATGCCTCGAACGAAACGGTGTTGTATTTTGACTCGAACGGTACGACTGCCGGCGGTTCTACCTTGATTGCAAATCTGGGTACTGCTGCTAGCAATCTGGGAACGGCGGACTTTGTATTTACAGGTACGATCGCACCTTCTGCCAATGGTACTTCTCCGACTGGTACTACTACCAACTCAGGCAGCGTTGCTGATTTAACTGCTGCTGGGAATACTTTCCCCGTCGCCTTTAACAATTTCGGTTCAGGTGCTGGCGGCTACAACTTCACCACTCCTGTCTTGTTTACCGGAGATGCGAGTGCTAACAGCGTCACGGGTACTGAGTTTGCTGACATCTTTAGCGGCGGCAGCGGTGCAGATATTCTGACTGGCGGTGCTGGTGCGGATCTGTTTGTTTACAAAGCAGCAGGCGAAGGCGGTGATACAATTGCCGACTTTACCTCTGGAAGTGACAAATTCCAGTTTACCGCGAGCGAATTCGGCAATTTGACTACGACTAACTTTGACGGTGTGACGGGTTCAAATCCTGACATTACTGGCCAAGAGTTAGTGATTTTCACAGGCGGCAGTTATGCCTCTTTAGAAGATGCACAAGCTAAAGCCCTGGGCAATTCTACAACTGCTGGTTTCTTCGCATTTACTAATGCCTCGAACGAAACAGTGTTGTATTTTGACTCGAACGGTACCGCAGCGGGTGGTTCTACCTTGATTGCGAATCTGGGTACGGCTGCTAGCAATCTGGGAACGGCGGACTTTGTATTTACAGGTACGATCGCCGCTTCTGCCAATGGCACTACTGTGACTGGTACTACTACCAACTCAGGCAGTGTTGCCGATTTAACTGCTGCTGGAAATACTTTCCCCCTCGCCTTTAACAATTTCGGTTCAGGTGCTGGCGGTTACAACTTCACCACTCCTGTCTTGTTTACCGGAGATGCGACTGATAACAGCGTCACGGGTACTGAGTTTGCTGACATCTTCAGCGGCGGTTCTGGTGCCGACATTTTCAACGGCGGTTTGGGTAACGACAGCATTTCCGGCGACGATGGTAATGACAGCCTCTTCGGCGGTGGCGGTAGCGATACTCTCAACGGCGGCATCGGGAATGACACTTTAATCGGTGGTGTGGGAACCAATGTTCTCAACGGCGGTGCTGGTTTGGATGTGTTTGTGTTCAGCGGAACTACTGCTGACGGCGGGGATTTCATTACCAATTACAGCATTACTGATGATGTAATTAACCTCGACAGCACTGGTTTTGCAGCCTTTACAACCGGATCTGGGCCTTTGAGTTCGAGTTTCTACGCTTACAGCAGCACAGTGTCTGATGTAACTGTGTTTGAAGCAACTTTAACCGGGCCGTCCATCATGGCTATCTACGACGGTTTGTCTACTAAACTGTATTACGATAGCAACGGTTCTACGGTTGGTGGTAACAGTTTGTTTGCCACTGTCGATGTCAATTTGGGACCGACCGGTAATACTGAATTGTTCTTGTTCTAAACGGCAAGAATACTAATCGGGATATCGGCGGTACGGTTAGGGACACAGCCATGCTGTGTCCCTACAAGATACGGGTAAGGACACAGCCATGCTGTGTCCTTTTTTTTGGTAATTGTTAAACAATTTAGTCGCTCTTTTTTGCGTAGGTAAAGGGCTTTGCTGTGTCCTCTTTGGCCTAGTTGTCGATGGTTGGAGTCGATCGCGCGATCGGGCAATTCCACCATCCAATCCGGTTGATTTTATATCAATTCCGGTTGCACCGGAATTATTGTTGACTGTTGACTGTTGACTGTTGAAGGAGGGGTCGAAAAACTGAATGATAGTTGAGTATTGACTGTTGATTCGATTTTTCAATTCCGATGCTAGCGGAGTTGATTTTACCCGTTACGCGAAATAAGGACACGGCAGTGCCGTTTCCCTACAATTAATCGGGCGGTGGTTAAATCCGATTGGGCGATCTTTTTTGGGTAAGGACACGGCATTCCCGTGCCATTATTTTGTTTCTCAACCTGTCCTTATTTTGTTTCTCGCCGCTGCCGCCATTTGCTGCTAATAACATCTATCACCGTGACTACAACTAACAGCACTAACATCATTGTTGTTGCTTTGTTGTATTCAAAAGATCTGATATAATTCACCAATTCAAAGCCTATTCCGCCAGCGCCGACGACTCCCAACACCGAAGCCGCCCGGATGTTATACTCAAACATCCATAGCGTATAACCCAATGCTAGCGGCAATACTTGCGGGAAAATTAGGAATTACGTAGAAAATCTACAATAAAGGCACTTCGGCGCCGCTTACTGTAGAAATTACGGACAACATCTCAAATGCTCGGCGCTTCGGCGCAGCACTTACGGTGTAAGGATTCAGGTCAGGTGAAAAGCAGTAAAATCTATACGGTGTAACCATTCGAGCGAATAATCATCTAATATCC